>JBCNPG010000112.1:0-7624 GCA_039593445.1 Pedobacter sp. | reverse complement strand
GTTGAAAGGTTGAAGCAGGGTAACGTTCCAACTTTTCAACCTTTAAACTCTACAATCGAATGAGAATTGGATACGATGGCAAACGCGCGGCCAATAACCAAACCGGCCTCGGCAATTATAGCCGTTCGCTGATTGAGCATTTGGCACAACAGTTTCCAGCAAACCAGTATTTCGTCTATACACCCAAAATCAAGGAAAAGCTGCGCCAGCTGCCTTTGTTTTCGAATAGCAATGTCCATTTGGAATTGCCCCAAAAGGGAAGTTCTAAGTTATTGTGGCGCAGTTCGGGCATCAAAAAACAGTTGCTTAAAGACCAGCTTGATCTTTTTCATGGCCTCAGCCACGAAATCCCCTTTGGCTTACCTAAAACAGGGATCAAAAGCATCGTCACCATGCACGACCTGATTTTTTTGCGTTTGCCACAATACTACAAATTTATAGATCGGCTACTTTATAAATTTAAGAGCTTGTATGCTTGTAAATATGCCGATCGTATCATCGCCATCAGCGAGAAAACCAAGCAGGATATCGTTGAACTCTATCAAATCGCCCCTAGCCGAATTGATGTAGTTTACCAAAGCTGCGACGACAGTTTTAAAACAGCGGCCAATAGCAACGTAAAAGCAAAAGTTGCCCAGGATTATCAGTTACCCGAAAAATATATCTTAAATGTAGGCACTATAGAAGGCCGTAAAAACCTGCTCCAGCTGGTTCGTGCACTGCCTACAGTTGACCCTGCCTATAAGCTTGTTGTCATTGGCCGACCAACGGCTTACGCCAAATTGGTTGAACAAGAAATCGATAAACTCGGCTTGAACGAAAGGATAATTTTTTTAAAAAACGTGCCTTTTAGCGATTTACCGACGATTTATCAAATGGCCAGCTTGTTTGTTTTGCCTTCTTACTACGAAGGTTTCGGCATCCCGATTATCGAAGCACTTTACAGCGAGGTGCCCGTTATTGCCGCTACAGGCTCTTGCCTGGAAGAAGCAGGTGGCCCTGATAGCAGATACGTGTCGCCAGATGATGTAGAAGCTTTGGCCAAGACCATTAATCAGGTATTGGCCGACGAAAAACTACAGGCCGACATGAAAACCAAAGGCCTGCAATACGTACAGCGTTTTAACAGCGATACCGTAAATAAACAATTAATGGATTGTTACCTTAAAACCCTTGCCCAATGAGCTGTGTAGTTGTTTTTCCTTTATATCAAGCCCCTAGTTCGTTGGAGTTGGCCTTTCTGGAGAACGGCTTAAAATTGACGCAAGGCCATAAACAGGTTATTGCGGCCCCCGAAGGCCTGCAAATCAATGAAGCTTTTGGGCAGTTGCAACAATTGGAAGTGAAACGCTTTGCCAAGCATTTCTTTGAAGGTATCAGTGGCTATAACCAACTCTTGCTTTCCAAGACTTTTTACCAGGCATTCGCCTTGTTCGATTACATCTTGATCCATCAGGCAGATGTCTATCTTTTCAAAAATGAACTCCAACAATGGTGCGAAAAGAACTACGACTACATCGGCGCACCCTGGTTCAGGCCCGATAAATTAAACAGAAATTCTTTGTTTAATTTTTGGCAGCAGCTTAAGCTGGCCTTTAAAAAAAATAAGCTTTATGGCCAACGCTACAATAAAGTAGGCAATGGAGGCTTGTCGCTACGCAAAGTTCAGGTTGCTTTACAGGTTTTAGACCAGGTAGAACCGGCCGTAATCAAGCCCTACACCCATACCGAAGGCGATGCTTTTAACGAAGATATATTCTGGTCGCTGGAAGCGCCGAAAATCAAAACCGATTTCCGTATTCCCGATTGGCAGGAAGCCATGCACTTTGCCGTAGAATTCCACCCTGAAATTGCCTATAGACAGCTTGGACAAACCTTGCCTTTCGGTTGCCATGCACCATTAAAACATAATCCAGAATTTTGGCGTAATTTTATACCAGAAATGAATGCCCATGCTTAAAGAAGAAATCAACAAGGCTTTGGCCGTGCTTAAAGACGGCGGCGTAATCCTTTACCCAACAGATACCATTTGGGGCTTGGGATGTGATGCTACCAATGAGGCTGCCGTAGCCAAAATTTACGACATTAAAGGCCGGGCTGCCGAAAAGAGCCTGATCGTACTTTTAGAAACCGACAATAAACTGCAAAGCTATGTAAGCGAAATACCCGATGTAGCTTATCAATTGATCGAGTATGCCGAAAACCCTTTGACGATCATCTTTTCAGGCGCTAAGAACTTGGCCAAAAACGTAATTAATGCCGACGGATCCGTGGGCATCAGGGTAGTGAGGAACGAGTTCTGCGAGCAGTTGTTGCAGCGATTCCGTAAACCAATCGTTTCTACCTCGGCCAATATCAGTGGCCAGCCGTCGCCACAATTCTTCGACCAAATCAGCGAAGAAATCAAAGCTGCTGTAGACCTGGTTGTTGATCTTGATCAGGAAGACCGCACCGTTAAAAAACCTTCAACCATCATTAAATTAGGTCCATCGGGCCTATATGAATTGATAAGAAAGTAATTTTATTACTTTTGTAGCCAGATGACGTCGCCTAACCAATATTGGGTTTTCTCAAGCTGTTTATCAGTCTAGCCGACGAATTCGTTTTGATATGCAAGAGCACCTACAAAATCCCATATTCAAGGTATTGGCGCAAACCGTGGCGCAAACCCAAACTGAAGCTTATGTTATTGGTGGTTTTGTACGCGACCTGTTCTTAGGGCGTCCCTCGAAAGACATCGACATTGTTGTATTGGGCAACGGCATCGAATTTGCCGAAAAGGTTGGCCTGCAGCTAGGCACCAAAGTGGCTGTTTTTAAGAATTTCGGTACGGCCATGCTCAAACACAACGATCTGGAAATCGAGTTTGTTGGAGCCAGAAAAGAGTCCTACCGGGCCAACTCGCGTAAGCCCATCGTAGAGAATGGTACGCTGGAAGACGACCAGTTGCGCAGGGATTTTACCATTAACGCTTTGGCCATTTCCCTAAATCCGGCAACTTATGGCAACTTGGTTGATCCTTTTGCCGGCCTGGCCGATTTAGAGCATAAACTGATCCGTACACCGCTCGATCCGGAAATTACTTTTTCAGACGATCCGTTGCGCATGATGCGGGCTATCCGTTTTGCTACCCAATTGGGCTTTAGCATAGACGAAACTGCTTTACAGGCCATCAAAAGCCAAAAAGAAAGAATCAGCATTGTTTCGAAAGAACGCATAACCGACGAACTGAATAAAATCATCTTGGCCAAACAACCGTCCATAGGCTTTAAATATTTGTTCGATACAGGTCTTTTGCACCTTATTTTTCCGCAAATGGCCAACCTATACGGCGTAGAGATCATTAAAGGCAAAGGCCACAAAGACAATTTCTACCATACTTTGCAGGTATTAGACAATATCTGCCAAACTTCCGATGATTTATGGCTGCGTTGGGCTGCTATTTTGCACGACATTGCCAAACCGGCCACCAAACGCTTTGAAGAAGGCCACGGCTGGACCTTTCACGGCCACGAGGACAAAGGAGCCCGTATGGTGCCCCAAATATTTGCACAGCTCAAATTGCCACTCAATGAGAAGATGAAGTTTGTGCAGAAATTGGTGCAATTGCACCTTCGTCCTATTGTGCTGGCCCAGGAAAAAGTAACCGATTCGGCCGTTAGGCGCTTGCTGTTCGAAGCAGGCGAAGAAATAGAAAGCCTCATGTTGCTATGCAATGCCGATGTAACGACCAAGAACGAATACAAGATCAAGAAATACCGCAACAATTTTGAACTGGTTAAGCAGAAGCTAAAAGATGTTGAAGAGCGCGACCAATTGCGCAATTGGCAACCCCCTATTTCGGGCAACGACATCATGGAAACTTTTGGCTTGGCGGCCGGTCGCGAAGTAGGCCTGCTCAAAAACGCCATCAGGGAAGCCATTCTGGAGGGCGAAATCAAAAACAGCTACGAAGAAGCATTTAGTTTCATGCTCGAAAAGGCCAAAGAACTGGGCATGCAACAGGTTACAAAACCATAATCATCAATAAAAAGGCCCGGATTTAGTCCGGACCTGCTCAATAATTTAATTTATCAGTCCCAATTCGGGAAAAAGAAAGAGGATTCCTTCAGGATAACTGCCGCTAACCGACTTGACCTTGCCTTTAAGTTCTGGATAGAAATCGCCGGTGTAGTAGGTAATTTCGGCGTTGCCTACAGATTTGAGCTTGCCTTTGAGCTCTGGGTAAAAATCTCCCGTATAATAGTTGATGGCAACATCGCCCACAGATTTGAGTTTGCCTTTGATTTCTGGATAGAAGTTGCCAGTATAGTAGGTTACTTCGGTTTTGCCTATCGACTTGACGCGTCCTTTCAGCTCGGGATAGAAATCGCCAGTATAATAAACAATAGCTGTTTTGCCAATTGATTTAAGCCTGCCCTTAATTTCAGGATAAAAATCGCCGGTATAATAGGTAATCTCGGTAGGGCCAACAGACTTGACCTTCCCCCTGATTTCTGGATAGAAATCGCCAGTGTAATAAGTCACCTCCATATTACCGATAGATTTGATCTTGCCCTTGATCTCGGGATAAAAATCGCCGGTATAATAAGTGATATCGGTTTGGCCAACGGTTCTTAACCTTCCATTCAGAATGGAGAAGACATTGTCGTAATAATTGATTTCGTTCCTGTCGACCGAAATTTGCGCACTTGCCGGGCAAAGCCAGCCCATGAGCAGCAGGGCCATAACGGTCCTCGCATAAGGCATCAGCAGACGCCCTTTTTTGGATTGTAGATTTTTCATTTGTGTGTGAATTTGTGTGTAACCAATGATAAATATTCTTGCCGAAGAAAACAAGTACAGTTGCCACAACAATTAAAATAGTTGTAGGAAAAAGTTCTATTTTAATCTATTTGACCAAACCTAGATAGAAGTACGCTCTTAAAATTATTTTTTATTTCTTAATTTTACAGTCAGAAACAGAACAGCGCAATGGCAATTTATAGATTTAGAATTTCTTTTGAGGACTTTGACGACATCGTAAGGGAAATCGACATTAAAACCACTCAAACTTTTGAAGATTTGCATAGGGCAATCCACCGCTCTACAGGTTATAACGCCGATAAATCATCTTCTTTTTACGTAAGTACCGACAACTGGATTAAGGGAGAGGAAATTGCCATCTTGCCTAACCAGCGCAAAATAGACAATGGCGTAAAATTGATGGAAAACGCTAAACTGAGCAGCTTTATCGATGATCCGCACCAAAAGTTCTATTACATTTACAATTTTGAGCGCCCCTACGATTTCCATGTAGAACTGATCAAGATCATTTTGGAAAACGATCCGAATATCGAATATCCATTCTTGGTTAAAAGCATTGGAGAAGCGCCAAAAATCATCGATAAAACCAATATTGGAAGCTTTGCCGCCAGCAGTACCTCATCCGGCGACTTCGACTTTTTGAACGAAATGGATTTTGTGCCCGAAGATGCCGAAGAACTGGAAGCCATGGGTGGCAGAGGGATCAATGCCGAAGAAGTTGACGAGGAGGAAGAAGAGAACGAAGACGAAAATGATGAGTTCTCTAATAATGACGACTACGAAGACGACTACGGTCACGGCGACAAAGACGATTATTAACCTAAATTTGGTTAATTCTTCGATTCGGGGCACCTTCCTGCCAATCTAAGATCGTATCCTAAAATCCAAAATGAAAAAGCCCATGCCACAAAAAACCTTAATTGTTGTAGTAGGGCCAACCGCCATAGGAAAAACTGCCTTGGCCATCGAATTGGCCAAGCATTTCCATACCGAAATCATTTCGGCCGATTCACGCCAATTTTTTAGGGAAATGCATATTGGTACAGCCAAGCCCTCGGCTGAAGAACTGGCTGAAGCACCCCATCATTTTATTGATTCGCATTCGGTAGATACCCTTTTCAGTACTGGAGATTTTGAGGTAGAGGCCCTTCGTTTGCTGGAAAATCTCTTCCAAAAACACGATCAGCTCATTATGGTTGGTGGATCTGGACTGTACATCGATGCCATCTGCAAGGGCTTGGACGAAATGCCTGAAATTGATTTGGCTATCCGCGAGCAGCTGAACCAGCAATTGGCCAGCGAAGGCATCGAGCCCATCCGAAAGCAATTGCAGGAGCTTGATCCAGAATATTATGAAAAAGTAGACCAATCGAACCCGCAACGCATGATCAGGGGCCTGGAAGTGGTGCTATCTACTGGAAAGAAACTCAGTTCGATGCTCACCGCCACTAAAAAGCAAAGACCATTTAACATCATTAAAATAGGCTTAAATACAGACAGGGCACTGCTTTACGCACGCATCAACCATCGGGTTGACTTGATGATGCAGGCGGGCTTGTTGGATGAAGTCAAAACCCTAATCCCCTACCGCCAGTACAACGCCCTCAACACGGTTGGCTATTCAGAACTGTTCGACTACCTAGATGGCAAAACAAGTTTAGAACAAGCTGTAGCCATGATCAAGCAGAATACGCGCAGGTTTGCCAAGCGCCAGCTCACTTGGTTCAGGCGCGACGGAGAGACGGCTTGGTTCGAGCCTGATGAAACTGAAAAAGTAATTTCTTTTTTAACAGGAAAAATCGGCTAATCAGCAAACAAACCAATTAGCCAATCTATTAAGCCTGTGCGGTTGGTCCGCCAAAGTTCATTGGAAAGCCTGGAGGCTCTTCTTGGGTCTTGATACGGCCGTTAATGGCTTCGAACTTTTCAACGTTATCCTGCATGGCCTGTAACAGCCTTTTGGTATGCTCTGGAGTAAGAATAATCCTCGATTTTACTTTAGCCTTTGGCACACCTGGCATTACGCGGATAAAATCCAACACAAATTCGGTATTGGAATGGGTAATAATCGCCAGGTTAGAAAAAATACCTTCTGCAATTTCTTCAGAAAGCTCTATGTTCAGTTGATTTTCGTTTTGTTGCTCTTCCATAAAACAAAGCTAATAGTTTGCACGAGCTTACAAACAATTATTTTAACAATTGAATAATCGATTTACTCATCAAAACCTTGGTCAACTTTTCACTAACAAAGCCTATCTTATTCAATATTCGAAATTCAGTTAGGGCGCGTAGTAGTATTTAATTTTTGAGGTTACCTTTCCAGCACTTGAAAAAGTTGCTTCTGTAGGATAGCCTAAAGAATTATAGCTCCTGGCAATTGTAGACGTGCTTGTTGAGCCATCTTGATTGATGGTCGTTTCTCCCAAAGAATTGTTCTTGCACCTTGCAAATAAAAATCCAATGGTTTCCAACTCATCAGCACGGTCGTAAAATTGATTGTGTTTATTATCGTATTGGGGATTCTTGTAGACGTAGGTTTGCACACCACTTTCACTCATTTTTAACTCTGTTACATTTTCTCCGCTCCACACATACTCAAATGTTGTAGAATTCCGGATCCATTTGGTTCTCCTGTTACCGTTATCGTACTCAAAAGTATTTACATTGGTCACCACATTTGGCGCATTGCCATATTTCATGACTTCGATCTGCCTCGTTCTTCTTCCCTGCCCATCATATTCAAAACTGAACGTTGATGTAATATTGTCAAAGTTGTAAGTTTTTGCTATGGCCGATAACCTACCACCTGCATCGTAAG
>JBCNPG010000111.1:0-7683 GCA_039593445.1 Pedobacter sp. | reverse complement strand
AGCGGTATCGATGTCTCGTACGCCTTTGTTCCAATAGCCGCTGCTGTATTTCAGGTTTTTGCCCAGGCATAACTTAAAAAATTCGGTTGGCAACTCGTAGTGCTGTTCGTTGGCATCGGCCGTATTGATGGCAATCGGCGAGGCTTTCAATTCGTCGACAAGCGACATGAACTTCCGTTGCTGCAGCTCCTCGTCGCCAATGGTTTCGTCTTTTAGGCGCTGGCGCAACAGTTTTCTGATACCGGCACGCAGTACCGGGTCTGGCAGGTTATCGTTTTCTAAGAGTTTATCGTACCACATGTGTTATAAGATGGAATATATTAATGGCTAATGGAAAGGGTTATCAATAATGCTACTATTCCGTTTTACCTGTCTTTTTCCATGGGAAAAAAGCGCTCGTTGTTTCTTGGTATTTTTTGTAGGCCACGGGTTTGCTTCGCAGGTTCTGCTCTTCGTTGTTGGGCACACCGGTAACCCTAAGCAAGAGGTATAAGATAATAGCCGGACTTATGATGGCCAACAGCCCCCATGGCGAGGCCAAGGCAAATATAAAATAAGCCATCCAGCAAAGCCATTCGAAGAAATAGTTAGGATGCCTACTGTAATGCCAGAGTCCTGTATCACACACCTTGCCTTTGTTTTTGGGGTCTTTCTTAAACCGGGCCAGTTGTCTGTCGGCAATCATTTCGCCAACAAAAGCCACCGTCCAAACGGCCATGCCCACATATTCGACGGGATATATTTGGGGTGCTGGATTAGCCATGACCAATAGAAACGGAATTGCCAATAGCACATTAGAAATGGCTTGAAACTGAAAAAAGAAAAAGAAATTTCGTTCTGCCTTGTCGCCCCAATCTTTGCGCAACTGCCGGTAACGGCCTTCCTCTTCATCCAAATGTCCGATGACGCGTTGCCAAAGGTGAAGGCCCAGTCTTAGTTCGGCCAGCAGGAACATCGCACCAATCAACAGCTTACGCGTTTCGTAGCCGTCAGAGAGTACATAAATAATCAGGGTAATTACCGGAAAGTTGAGCGCCCAAAACACATCGACCACTCCGGCGTTTTTGATGCGTTTGGCCCAAAGCCAAACCAAAGCCATGATGGCACAACAGGCCAGCAGGCAAATGAGCGCGATTAATAGTAGATTCTTGTAATCCATTCAAGTAGCAGGTATCGAGCAGCAAGACAGCTTAGCCTACCTCTTCACCTTCTACCCCTGGCTATCTATCTTTCTACAAGCAGTTCTTTAACACCTTGGCCCGGCTTTAGTTTGAATAATTTGATCAAAATATAAGCGCAGGTTGCCAAGCTACCTAAACATACGAATAAAATTGTCCAAAGGATTTTAATCGGGACGGATTTTTCTTTATAAAACATCCACAAAGCGATGATCAGGATATTCGCATAGAAATCCCACAAGGTGGCGCGCATCCAGGGGATGGCTCCCAAAAAATCCCATTGCTCAAACAGAGAGCTTTCCAAGCTGGTGCTCACCACTACGTAGGCCATCCACACCAAAACAACCGAAAAAATAATCTTTAATGTGGTAATCGTTTTCATGGTATTTAGATTTTTCTGATCCTGATAATGCGCATCCAATGCAGCATCTTCATTAAGGGATAAGTTGGGTCGAACTCGAACCACCTGGTCGCAAAATTCGGGCTATTTGGTTTTTTATGGTGATTATTCTGAAATAGTTCGCCCATCAGCAGAAAATCCCAAGGCAGCGAGTTTTTGCTGTGGTCATCGTTGTCATGGTTTGAATAGCCGTATTTATGGCCGCACCAGTTGACTATCGCACCATGCAGCGGCCCCATCAGGAAATGGATCGGCAACAGCAGAAACATCCACCATTGGGTGGCATACATAACGTAAAACCAGATGTAGAACAAACCGCAGCCGATACGCCAGAACCAAGAGTCGCCAATCCTGTCAATCAGTGGCCACTCGGGATAATTGCCCCTAAAAGCAGGTTCAGGTTCTATTTTATAGTGCAGGTAGTTGAGGTACATGTTCTTGGTGGCGATCATCATGCCAAACACATCCTTAAAAAAATGTGGCGAATGCGGATCTTTTTCGGTATCGCTGTAGGCATGGTGCATGCGGTGCAATATGGCATAGGCTCTCGGATTTAAGAAAGAAGAGCCCTGCGACACCAACAAGACCAAGTAAAAGAATTTTTCCCAAAAAGGCTCCATCTTAAACATCTTATGAGATGAATAACGGTGCAGAAAAAAGGTCTGGCTAAATAGCGACAGAAACCAATGGGCTAAAAAGAATATTAAAATAATCATGAAATATGTAGTACTCTATAAACGGCAATTAAAGGAATTTGGTTTTTTAAGCTTTTATTAAGTGGGTAAACACCAGGTATAAGATTGTTCCGCCGGCACTTAATACGCTCATGGCCACCGTCATGATGAGGTAGCTGAGCAAAGTGAGCCAAAACACCTTTACCCGTGAAAGCTTATCAAAAAACTGGATGTTGACCCAAAGATTAAGGCCAAAGCCTATAAATGCCACGACAGTGCTCATGACTTTGAGCAAAGGACTATCGGCCAGCAAATAGCTGAACGGAAAGAACAGCAGCATGATCACCAAGGCCTGCCCCAATAAAAAGGCGGCCATCACAAAATGCTCTACAAAATTATAGCGCTGGCTTCTAAATGCGAGAAAAGAGCCCAATGCCGAAAATGGCAAAGCGATCATCATGTAAGCTACATAGTGCTGCGAGGCCCATTCGTTGAGCCGCTGAAAAGCCGCCGCTCCATTTTCGCTAAATTCGTACTTTATGCCTCCTGCTACGTCGGTATGAAAATAAAGACTTAAAATCCCGTATAGGGTAGCCAGCAAAATTACAAACGAAACCGGCCTAAAGTGCTTGATCCTCTTCCCTTCGATGTATTCGCGGATGGAATAGCCCGGACGGGTAAAAAGCTCTCTGATGGTATAAAAAATCCCTTTATCAAAATGCAACAGGTGATGCTGGATATCGTGCCACAAATAATGCGGGCTTAACCGATGTGTATTTGTGGCTTGGCCACAATTACTGCAATAATTGCCCGTAGTAGCGACCTGGCAATTCTTACAACTTGTAGATTCTTGCATGCAAATGGATTACCTTCCGAAATCGTCTTGTACACGAACGATATCGCTCTCGTCTGATGGATTTTGGGCATCGGTATGCTGCCAGATTTCGGCCACTACGCCCCAATCTTCCAAACCAATTAAACGGTGGCGTTCGCCTTGCTGCAATTTGATCTGGTCTTTCGGATGATAGGTTTTCAATTCGCCTTCTTCGTCGGTTGGGCTGGTTTTAATGCCAACGGTTCCGCTTACTACTTGCCAAATCTCTGCCCTACGGTGGTGGTATTGCCACGATAGGCGGGTATTTGGGGCAACGATCAAAATTTTAGGACTTAACTTGCCCCCTATTTTCAGGCTGTTCACGTCCAGTCCGTCAAAATAAGTATCGGCAAATTGTTGAGCCTGATCTTCGTCTATTACAAAAAAACCGCCCCAGGGACGAGTCTCATCACGATTTACGACGTTAAAACCTTCTATCTGCAAACGTTGTGCAACGGTATCGAATATTTCTGTTTTTTGAGTTTCCATATCGCTGTAAAAATAAGAAAAAAGCCCTTTCGGGCTTCATCTTTTTTGAATAAACATCTAACTAGCTACAGATTGGCAGGCGATTAGCCTTGTATGGCTATTTGATTTCGTGTATCACTAAATCCAGGCCCAAACCAGCAGATTGTAAAATAAGCGGAAAATCGGGATTGTTCAGGATCCAAAGCTCTATTTTGCCATCTTCGCTAACCACTTGGGTTGCATCAATTTCCTTGCCGTCTAGCTTCATCGGATTTAAACCCGCTTCCTTAGGCTTGAACTTCAAGCTGTTGTAAGTGAAAGATTTATCGGCAACCAAAGCTTTATAAGCTTCTTTCGAAATCAATCCATAGGTTTCATTATCGCCCAATTTGGTCGTTCCTTGCGGGGGTTGCTGCGTATAGATCTCCTTGCCGTTTTCGATGGCTTTTTGGCTCATTTCAAAGGCACCTTCGCCATAACCATCTACCACCCATGCCAGGGTAACCGGCGCTTCCAAGCGCTTGATGGTAAAGGTTACGGGCACTTCCTGGCTTTGCACAAATACTGTAGCATTAAGCGTAGTTCCCGTCTTGATTTCAGGCTTCAGTTTCTGCGCGTAGGCCAATGCGGCCAAGCCCAGGCCACATAAAGTAAAAGCGATTTTTCTAATCATAGTTTTAGGTTTTAGGTATATCTTGTTAATTTATCCAATTTAATTCATACCCAAAACAACGCACTATTATTTTTTGAATAAATTTTTGCTGCTAAAACCAGACTGTTAAATATTGTTGTAGCCCGTTTTTGCCAATGAATTGGTTTTGAGGTAAACAAAAGTACGCTGAGCATCAAAAATGATATTGAATCTTTTGAGTACGTCGCCGCCAATGATGCTCATTTTTTGCCTGCCGATGGCGCCTTCAAAAAATCCAACAGGCACATTAGCCAGTTCTATTTTGCCAATGGCAAAACCCGGCAAAATGGCTTTTTTGGTTTTGAGGACATTCCCATAGGAGTCTTTGAGCGATTTTTCGCCAATAATTTTGAGTTTTTTGTCCAACTGATTGTTCACCGTAAAATTATCATCGAACAAAATAGCCCCCGCATAGCCCGAATGCACCAAAAACTTATTATCGATGCTATTTCCATCCAGTTTGCTTGTTCCGGTTATAAACATATTGCCGTTGGTATAGCTGAGCGATAGTTTTTCATATTTTTTGACCTTGGCCGGAAGCTTTTCGTAAACCAGGATCTGGCTTTTGTCGAAATCGATTTCCACTACTTTGTTCTCAAAAAGGTTTGGACCGAATTTGCCCTCGGTTTGCTGACCGGAGTTTTTGTCTTCCCATATTTCGAGGTTTTCCCAAACCAGGCTGCCTATTTGAAGGCTATTACGCTTGCTATACCTCGACTCGCTCTCGCCACCCCAGCTTTTTACGCTGTCGACCCTGTCAAAAACCAGGCTTTTCATTCTTTTGGTGGCTTCTTCGGTCAGCATTAACGAATTCGCCGCGGTATGGAACATGAGACTTACGGTATCTTTATGGTTAACCAGTGCTTTTACCGCCATATTATTGTATGGGGTAAGCTGAAAAGGGATGATGGCAGGTTTTGAACTTTGCGCCGAAACCAACTGGCTACAACAAGCCAGCAGGGCAATTAGCGAAGATTTGAATTGGTTCATGAGATTGGCTCTTTGTGGTGTGTGTTGAAAAATAAAGCCTTCAGAATTGCTCCGAAGGCTTTACAAATTAGAGATTTAATGCCTGATTTGGCAATCTTATCTTATATTTTACTTTATTTCTTCAAAACTAATGGCATAGCCGCCCGCAACTGCGCAGAACTGCGCCAACTTGCTTTTGCTGGTAACCGTTATTTTACGGATGTTGTAGGCCTGCGGATTGGTTTTGTAATTGGTTTCCTTGGTGTCAGCATAAATGGTAGCTACATACTTCTTGCCTTTTTCCAAAAAGTCGAGCGTAATATTTGAGGTGCGGATGTTATCGCCATTTACGCTGCCCAAAAACCATTTGCCCGTACCCTTGGCTTTGCGGGCTACGGTAAGGTATTGACCAGGTTCGGCCTCGAGGTATTTGCTGTCGTCCCAATCAACTGCCACATCTTTGATAAACTGAAAAGCATCTGGAAAGCGCTCGTAATGCTCGGGCATATCGGCAGCCATTTGCAAAGGACTATACAGGGTCAGGTACAAAGCCAATTGGTTGGCCAATGTACTGTTGACATGCGAATTGTTACCCGGACTAAATTTGCTGATATCCATTTCGAAAATTCCAGGCGTATAATCCATCGGGCCACCCAAAAGCCTGGTAAACGGAAGAATGGTAACGTGATTAGGCTTAGAACCACCAAAGGCCTGGTACTCTGTACCCCTGGCCGATTCGTTGCCAATCAGGTTGGGATAGGTACGCGCAATGCCTGTAGGGCGTACGGCCTCGTGCGCATTGACCATGATGTGGTAATCGGCCGCCTTTTCAATGGCGTATTGATAGTGGTTAATCATCCACTGGCTGTAATGGTTTTCGCCAACAGGCAGAATATTACCAACATAGCCGCTCTTCACCGCATCGTAGCCGTTGGCCTTCATAAATTTGTAGGCCGTATCGATGTGTCTTTCGTAATTCCGAACCGACGATGAGGTTTCGTGGTGCATGATGAGTTTGATGCCTTTGGCTTTGGCATAGGCATGCAATTCTTGCACATTAAAATCGGGATATGGCGTTACAAAATCGAATACATACTCTTTCAAATGGCCAAACCAATCTTCCCAACCCACATTCCAACCTTCAACCAAAACTGCATCAAAACCGTTTTTGGCTGCAAAATCGATATATTTTTTAACGTTGGCGGTAGTGGCTCCGTGTTTGCCGTTGGGCTTGGCCTTGTTGTAGTCGGTTATGCCCAACTCAATGGTCGGATAATCGTCGGTATAGGCCCAGGTACTTTTGCCCGTGATCATTTCCCACCAAACACCCATGTATTTTACGGGTTTGATCCACGAGACATCCTTGATTTTTGAAGGCTCGTTCAAGTTATAAATCATTTTCGAAGCCACAATATCGCGGGCATCATCACTAACCATGACAGTGCGCCAAGGGGTATTGAATGGTACCTGCACATAGCCTTTGTCGCCTTTGGCATCGGGTGTTAACCACGATTGGAAAATCATGCTGCGGTCGTCGAGGTTAAGGTGCATACACGGATAGTTGAGCAGCGCAGCTTCATGGATGTTGAGGTACAGCCCCTCATTGGTTTTCATCATCAAAGAGGTTTGCACGCCTGTTGGCGAAAATCCCTGTTGCGACACATTAGCGGTTCTGGCCTTCTCGCCAAGTGCCCTGATTTCACTCAGCTTGGTGGTATTGTAATCGTATTCCTGCGTATCGTAATCGCCCGGAATCCAAAAAGCGGTATGGTCGCCGGCCATGGCAAACTCTGTATGCTCTTCTTTTACCACAAAGTAAGTGAGGTTCTTTTGCGAGGGGAACTCATAGCGAAAGCCCAAACCTTCATCAAAAAGGCGGAAACGGATCAATATTTTCCGATCGGTTTCTTTTTGTGCTAACGTTACTGCCAATTCATTATAGTGGTTGCGTATGGCATTAACCTCACCCCAAACCGGCTTCCAGGTTTCGTCGAAGGCCGTGGTTTTGGTATCGACGATGGTAAAATCGCTTAACAGTGATTTTTTATCATCTTTCAGCTCAAGGCCCAGTTTGCTGGTTTTAACCACATCTTTCTGCTTGTATTGTAAGCTGTAGGTGGGCGTTCCGTTGGCATTGAGCGCAAAGCTCATGGTGATATTTCCATTTGGAGATTTGAGTTGTTGCGCATGAACCGCACAGGCAAAAACGAATAGCCAAACGATTAACAGTTGTATTTTCTTCATATTGCTGAATTAGGCAATAAAATTAGCCTAATATTTCTAGAAAATATAAATCTTGTTACAAAGACGTTGATTTTTAAGGTTTGATAGCCATTTTATTGGCATCCAGGCGAGGCTAAGAAAGGGAAAAACCTTTTGCTATCCATCCTATTTGCTTAAAATAACCTTAACTTTAACCTCCATATGAA
>JBCNPG010000110.1:0-7735 GCA_039593445.1 Pedobacter sp. | reverse complement strand
CACCAATCCATTTATGCCAGGAGGAACGGTTAGTGGCACCACATGGTTATAGCCACCTGTCTGATTGACATCGTAGGTATCGTCGATCACGCCGACTAATTCCTTTTTTTGCTGTGCGTGAAGGCTTAGGCTAAAGGTGCAAAAAAGCAAGGCAAAGCAGTTTTGGAGCGAGATTTTCATAAAAGAGCTGTTTGGAACGTGAGCCTAAATTTATTAAAAACCTTTCGAATAAAAATACCACTTTTTAGGTATTTGAATTTGGCCAGAGATTATCGAATCACTTATTTTTTAATATTTTGTGTCAAAAGTCAATTTTATAAAGCCGGGTACCACAGACCTTTGATTTATATTAAAAAATATGATCCATATGAAATTAAAAAACAAAGTAGCTGTAGTGACCGGAGGTAACAGCGGCGTAGGATTTGGCATTGCACAGGCATTCAAAGATAACGGAGCAACAGGCTCTATTATAGGAAGGAATAGTGACACATTAGAGCAATCTCTTCAAAGTTTAGGAGAAAGTTTTATTGGATTGCAGGGCGACGTGACTAAAATCGACGAATTAGAACCATTATTTGAAGCTACTGCTGAGAAATTTGGGAAAATCGACATTTTAGTTGTTAACGCAGGAGGCGTGGCAGAAGGCGCCCAATTCGGTTCAGTTCTGGATGTTGGCGAGGAGAGCTTTGATAAATTTTTAGCACTTAATCTTAAAAGCGTCTACTTCACCGTGCAAAAGGCTCTGCCTTATCTGAATAATGGTGCTTCAATTATACTTATCGGATCTGTAGCCGCCCAAAAGGCAATCCAGGGGATGACCATCTATAGCGCCGCAAAAGCAGCTGTGACGTCTCTCGCACGCGGTTTTTCCCAAGATCTGCTAGAAAGGAAAATCAGGGCAAATGTGATCACGCTTGGTCCTATTGATACACCTATATTTAAGAAATTAATGCCCGAAGATCATATAGACCATGCCAAACAGCTTTTCGCCAAAAGCATGCCTATTGGCAGATTGGGTAAACCTTCCGACATAGGTGGTATTGCAGTTTTCTTAGGTTCGGACGACTCTGAATTTATGGTAGGTTCTGAAATAGTCGCAGATGGTGGCATCACTTCCCTTTCCCCAGCAAACTAATCCTCCTATCCAAATAGGATGCCTGGGTCTACAGAGGCATCTTATTTGTGATTTGGTCATCCGAATAGCATCTTCTATATTAAGCTCTTTGAAAGAGCTGTATTTGAATAGTTTTACAAAAACTCATTCAATATGTTTCAGAACTTCGCTAATTACCTATCCCGTACGGCAGATTTCAACAATCAAGAACTGGCATTGATCAAAAAGGTTTCCCTACTTCGAAAAATACCTAAACGGAGACTGATTTTAAAAGAGGGGCAAATTGCTCGTTACAATATTTTTGTAGTCAAAGGATGTCTTCGGCTATTTAGTATTAGCGCCGATGGATCCGAACACACAGTGAGGTTTGCGATCGAAGATTGGTGGATCAGCGACTATGAAAGCTACTATGCTGAGCAACCTTCAAAATACAACCTAGAGGCCCTGGAGGACTGCGAACTGATTTTGATTGCCAAAAATGAGTTAAAGTCGCTATACACCACGATACCTAAATTCAAGAATCTGAAAGATGAATGGGAAGCTAAATGTGCTGGCGTCAGTCAGGGCAGAATACACGCTACCATAAGTGAAACTGCCGAGCAGAAATATATCTGGTTTATTAAAAATAACGCTCAAATTTTTAATCGTGTGCCTTTGCATATGATCGCTTCTTATCTAGGCCTATCAAGGGAAACAATTAGTCGCGTTAGACGCCGCTTTATAAAAGAAAGACACAAAACCGCTTGATCTTCTTTCTTTTTTAGCAGATAGAAAAGCGTCTGTGCTGCTCTATTTGAATCAACAACCAAATTGCTCTAAAAATAGAGATAATTGGCGCGATCTTTTATAAAACCGAGTTTTGAAGAGCAGCAAAACCCGAAGCAATCGCGCCAATTTAAACCTCATCAATCATTTATTTATGCATTTGTAAATAGGTCTTGTTATGAAACCGGCCGTACACTAATTTACGGGAGCTAGCTTGCCTTCTTTTGTTTTTGCCGGAGCAACTTTCGAAGTTGGTGCATATTTGATGGCAGGAGCAATTTTGGCCTGCTTTTGTTCGACAGTCTTACCTGGTTTAACTATACTTTTTTTGGCCAGCGTGTCTACTTTTGGCTTTACCGTTTCTTTCTGTACAGCTACTTGCTGTGCCTTAAGGCCAGTTACAATGAAAAGGGCACTTAAAAGGGTTAAAATCTTTTTCATCTGTTGAATGTATGGGTTTTAATTTCCGGGTTTGATGGCCACTTTGTTCGTATCGGGAGTTATAGGCGGTACCGTGTCTGCACGTTTCTTATTTTTCTTTTTAAACAAATTGTTCAGTTTGTCGCTCACTTTGTTGATTGCCTTGTCTGTAGCATTATCAGCTGTTTTATTTACGGCCTTGTCTACCACTTTATCGGTAGATCTATCTACCGAACTTCCAACAGCAGCTTTCGTTTTTTCTTTGAGTTTGCTCAAAATCTGTGCTTGCGCTATCCCTCCTACACCAATGGTGAGGAAAAAGATCAAAATTACTTTCTTCATGGCTTTAATTTTTTCATGATTTGCTTTCTTCTAGTAAAAGTAGGCCGAATGCATAAGCAGGTCAATCATTAAAAAAGATGATTTTTATAATCAAACAGGAACTATCCCCCTGTCTACAAACCATTTACTGTAGTCTTTACCATATTCGCCACCATAATTGATGCATATTTCCGTATGCGCCCTGATCTGCTCGTGAGCCGTAAATACCATTTGTTTTTTCTCCCTATCGAGTATATAAACGGCATTAGGATGTTGCTTATGGTTATACATAGAACCAAAACCCATGGTTAACGACAACGTATTTTCTTCTTTATTGAAATAGAAGCTATAATCCATCAGTGCTGTAGCATTCAATGCGTTAAATTCTTGGGCCGGAATAACAATGACCGGGCAAATCTCTATCGTTTCGCCCTCAGCAAGGGTAGCCGTACAAAAAACGCCTCTGCCCTTGCCTTTTATCGTTTTTAAATATAGCTTCTTGTTCATAGTTCATCCGAATCGGGGAAATAAACCTCCCTTTGATCATCAGGTTTGCCGTTATAGTTAATGGTGATCTCACTCCCTGCTTCAATGCTTCGATAGGCATAAATGTTAAGGGTATTTTTTCTTCTTGAAAAGGTATAAAAAGCATTGGCATCTGCCGAATGGTTATAAAACGAAGCATAGCCAAAACCAAATGCGGTTTGTTTTTCAGGGCGATCTAACAAAAAATAAAAATGATAAAGCTTGGTAAACCTCAAGGTTTCTTTTTCTTCATCCGACAAGAAAATAACCGGGGCCTGTTCTATGCATTCCCCTTTCCTGATGCTGTTTTTGGCAAATACGCCTCGGCCATGAAGCAAGCTTTCCCTTACTTCAAGCTGCTTTGGCTGATCGATCTTCTTGCTGAACCACATTAGTTTTCTTTATGTGTATTGGCATTTTTGGCTTCTCTTGCTGCCGCCGCTTTTTGCTCGGCTTCCTTTTTAGGATCGGTATAGGCTGCTTTCGGATCTTTTGCGGGCATGGCTTTAGGATCAGTATGCTGCGCCATTTTTGCCTCTTTAGCGGCCCTGTCTTTTGCGGCCTGCTCCGCAGCTTGCTTTTTAGGATCAACATAAGCTGCCTTTGGGTCTTTTGCAGGCATGTTCTTTGGATCTGCCTGTTGCGCCATTTTTGCCTCCTTGGCAGCCCTTTCTGCAGCCAATTTGGCTTCAGCTTCCTTTTTAGGATCGACAGCACTCGCCTTTGGATCTTTTGGAGGCACCTGCGCGCCAATGGTTTGATTGTTGCCCGGGTTTACGGTTTCTTTTTTTATCCCGCTGGTCTGTGCTTTAACTGTGGCCACCAACAACATGGAGCCTAAGATGGAGAAGATCTTTTTCATGATATTTTGATTAATGGTTAAACTTAAATAGCGAAACTTATCCCTTATTCCAACATATCCCTTACCGCGTCGAAGTCGAAGTTTTCGGTAAAATTTTCCACCAGATTTTTGCCAAGCTGGGTCTTTACATACCTGTAGGTAAGCTCTATCATATAGGGTTTGGCGGGGTTTTTGACTGAATCTTTAAAATAATCGGCATTGTATTGGTAGAGTGTTGCACCACCTTTATCATCCCAAAAACCACTAAAAGTGAATGAACCTGTTCTTTGGGCATCTTCCTTGGTATCGGCGTTATAGGTATCTATCCATACGTTATCATTTGCACCAGCACCATAACTGTTTTTCCAAGAAAAAGTCTCTGCCTTAGGTTTTACTACTGCAGGCTGAGCCAACCACGTTGCTGTGTTTTCTTTCAATACTTTTTGTACAATCGCTTTTTTGGTTGCTATCTTTTGTTCCCAGTCGGGATATTTGGCCTTTTTGACCACCAGATTTCGCTTGCCATTTTCATATAACTGTGGGTATTTTTGAGGATCTTTCATCATACCCGCACTTTCTGCTTCAATTTCCTTTATTTTATCGCCGATGAGCAGCCGCTCCCTTTCGTAATAAACCAAAAGCGCTTCGAGGTATGCTCTGCGTGTAACGGGCACAAACAATAGCATGCCAGGTTTGGTAAAATACCAATGACGGGTCATGTACACGCTCCGATCGCCATCTTTTACGTTAGCCTCAGGAATATCCTGATAAAAGCCTTTGCTGTTGTTCACATTTTTAGAGGCATTCATTTTAATGAAGCTGTACAAGGCGATAAACTGCCCATTGTATTTTTTCGGCATTTCATAATAATAAGACTCATCCTGAAAAGAGAAAGCACTTTCTATTCCCGTATAACGATTAACATAGGCACGAAAAACATTCTGATATTCGCTGTTCACCATCATTTTATTTTTAACGCAGATATACTCATAACAGCCCATATTGAGGTCATAGCTTACCAACGGATATTTACCTGCCATCAGGGTTGGGGCTTTGCCCGAAAAAGCGGTTTTAAGCACGCAACCCGTTAAATTAAAATTGGCACGGCTCTGTTTTTCAAGCGTTTCGATTTTGGTGAGCATGGCAGTTGCCGTAGATTTATTGGCCGCCGTGCCCAACGCATCGAACCAGTGCGCTTTTTCCTGTGGCCATTCCCAATGTGCGGCATCTATCTGCTTTCCGGGAAGAATTTCCAGCTCTTTTGACGATTGGCAAATTTGCGCATCTACTTGGTGCACCAGCAAGAAAATGATGATTAGGACGCTGACTGATTTCATAGGCTAAAGCATTGGGCGTTAGTTTTAATCGAGCATTTTTCGTAATGCATTCAGGTCATAATTCTTCTGGAAATTGCTCAGCAACCGTTCCGAAAAACCTCGATCTGCGCTAATTTCATACCGGAACTGCACTTCCATTAATACTGGTTTGGCGGGCTGGTTGGTAGTTGGCTTAAAATATGCCGGATTATAAATGTAGAGCGCACTCGTTTTTTCATTTTCGGCATCATAAAATTTACCAATAGCAGCCAAACGCTCATAAGCATCGTAAGTAACGCTATTGATGTCTATCACAGCTTGTTTTTGCAGCCATTCTGCTTTTTGGGTGTTCAATAATTCTTTGATTTTGGCTTTTTTCGCTTCGTAGAGTTGCGGATAGGCATTTTTATCGGCTTCCAGTGCGGCCGCTCTTTTTTTGCCGCTTTCAGAAATATTGCCTGCATTGCTTTTTATTTTGTTTTCCAAGTCGTAGTAAAAATTGGCTTTTTCTATTTCAAGGTATTCCAACAAATCTTCCAGGTATTGCTTGCGGCTAACCGGAATCAATACCGGAATGCCAGGCTTGGCAATGAGGTACCGCCGATCGATCCATTGATAGGATTTTGGGCCGATCTTATCATATTTCGACCCCGACATCCAGTTTTCTACATAGCCTTCACCATTAATGAACTTTAAAAAATCGGCATGTTTGTTCTTATAGTCGTTCGACCTGTTGGCCAGGATCATGGCCTCCGAAATGTATTGGGAAATACGGCTGGGATGGTTCAGACTTTCACTGCTATAATTCGGCCCCTGCTTGGCATCGATCGGGATATCATAACGAACCGACCTGCTTTTATCCAAATAAAACTCGCCAGTACCACCGGGAAGCAGGTAAGCCTGCACCAGGGAAGGGTTTACATCTACCCTAAACACCGTGCGGTATTCGCCCACCGTTTTTACAATATGCTCAGTAATGTGGCAAACATTCTGATAGGCGGCCAGTTGATAGCCATAACGAATGAGACCAATATTGCCATACCTCATTTGATCTCCGCCACTAAAGCTTACCCTGGCCACGCAGCCATTGAGCTGAAAATTGCTCCGGCTGGCTTCTTCCAGCTTTTCTAAGGCGATCAATTGCTTTGTCATCAGGGCTTTATCGGGCGCAGTGCCTCTAAGGCTACTCGGATATTTCGGATTGGTGTGATCGGTATATTTTCCGGGCAAATTATCGGCATCTCCATTGCAGGGCACTACGGGCTCTTTTACAACTGGGGTCTTTTGTGCAGAACTGCTGCTATAGCAAAATAGAATTGCAATCAGGATAATGAGGTTTTTCATACAGGATATTTATTTTACTTCAGAAGGAGTTTATCTTTACACCTGGTGGCGGCGTAATGAGCGGTGTAGATTTGGGATCTAAGCTGTAGCTGGATCTTCTCCTGCCATCCACTTCGTTGCCTGTTTGTTGTATTTCGCGCTCAGTAGGTTTGTCGTGAAATAATTCTAGTGCCGTGGTTTGCGACCCAGAATAATACTTGATGTTAAAAGTGTAGGTGGTTTTGGCCAGTTGCCTATTTTCAGATTTAATCAGTTTGCCCCACGAACCAGTTCTGCCGTCGGCACCTTTGCTCCATTCCTCGCTCTTGCCCGCCTGAGGGGTAATGATCAGCTGATTGCCCTTTACCATGTAGGTACCCGTTTCATAAGCGAAGTAAATCGACTTTTGATAAACCGACCAGTTTTTTTGCATGAATATGTAAGTTCCATTGCTATTAAAAGTATATTCCTTTCTGAAATATCCAGCCGTATATTGCGGTACTCCATTGGCATAACCCGATGTTTCTAACAAATTATCCTTCCATAAGCCTACCACAGTAGCTCCGCCCACTCCAGCCGTAGTTGCTGTTGTCGAAGCACTTCCATTATTTGACAAAGCCTTTGATAATTCCAACGAGGTAATAAAAGCCGACAAATCGTTTTGATATTGCTTGGTATTGGTCATTAAGACCACACTTACCGCTTTATTACCACCTGTAGCCGTTAATAAAGTGGCCACTCCAATATTGCTGCCATCGGTATAATTTGCCTTTCCAGCTATAACATCCCATCCATTTTCCTTGGTAGGTTTTTGCATAGCCGGTTCGCCCTTTACCTGCACCGCACTTTTTACCAGCTTCAGCCAATCGTTATTAAAGTTTTCGCTGGCAGTTGCACTTGATGTCATTGATTTGGTGATCACCACAATGGCATAGGCACCCGTTTTTTGATCGGTGGTTGATAATTGAATGCCCGCTTCGCCTTGCTGTTGTTGCCAGCCTTTGGGAAGCGCAAAAGAAACCACATCGAATGTTTGCTTTTGGCCAAAGCTTGTACAGCTCATTACCAACAACAGCGAAAGCAGGAAAATATCTTTTATCAGTTTCATAG
>JBCNPG010000011.1:0-13862 GCA_039593445.1 Pedobacter sp. | reverse complement strand
CATTGTCTCCAAAGATTCGCTATGGCAGATCAGGTGGAGCCATCCAGAAAAAAGCGATGTGTTTAGGTGGGTGGTTTATTTTAAATACGGTGATAGATGGAACTACAGGATCTTGAACCGCAAAGACGAATTTTTCGATATCTTAGCCGTTGTTAAAGGCAATAAGACCCAAATTCCTTTAAATGCGTATGCCGTAACTGCAGTAGACCGTACCGGTAACGAAAGCGAATTTGAAGAACACCAGCTCATCAACAGCAAGCCATGAAAACACACCCCAAAGAACTGATAGAAGCAACTGCAAACGCCATCAAAGACCATTTTATCCCTAAAGATCCGACGGCTAAGCAGTTCAGCTTCCATTTTACCATTCCGCCAGCTTCAAACTATAAAGCCAGCTATGAGCAGGATGCCAAAGGCAATTGGTTATTGAAGGGCTATGAAGCAGATGACTTGAAATAAGTAAGCAGTTGGCGGCTGCCCATCGAAGCTTTAAAAAAGCTGGATAATCAGCTAAGAAATTTCCTATTCCCCTCCGATGGAGGGGTGCCCAAAGGGCGGGCTGGTTCATGATGAAAAGTTCACTTACGGCATTTTCAAAGTGGCGTAGGTGTTAACCCATTTGCAACGTAATGCCTTCCCTTTTAAGGATGTAATCGAAAATCCCTTCAATGGGTTTTTGCAGTATTTTGCCTACTTTAATGTTGTTGGCCGCAAAAGTAGCGCGCAATTCATCTTGATAATAGTAAGCAATGGAGCCTACAAAATTACACTCGAGGCTGCGGTAAGATTTATAGTCTTTTACGTTGGTATCTATAAATTCCTGAAAGCCATCGTGCAACACCTGTTGGATAAACGGGTGCGACTGATGTGCCTTCATAAAACGGCTAAATCCCGCCAGGTACGAATTGGCCAAAGGTTTTTGGTAAACATTTTCAATAACGATGTCTTTGTTTACCTCGTAGGCCTTGGCAAAAGCTTCGCGTAGATCGGCAGGCATGGTCTGGTACAAAAAAGAAAGCAATACCTTTTTGCCAAAGTAGGTGCCCGAGCCTTCGTCGCCCAGCACATAGCCCAAGCCATGTTTGCCATCGTGCACGTTTTGGCCATCGTAATACGAAATGTTGGAGCCGGTACCCAAAATACAGGCCAACCCTTTTTTATCGCCGCAGGTAGCATAGGCAGAGCCGATCAGGTCGTGGTCTACGCTGATAAAAGCTTTGGTGAAAAATGCAGATAGTCCGTTGGAAATAATCTCGTGCTTATCAGGCGACGAACAGCCCGAGCCAAAGAAATAAACTTCTTTAACGGCAGTGGCATAAGGGGCAATTTCCTTATTCTTGGAAAGGATTTTGACCACATCGTGCGCATTTACAAAATAAGGATTGATGCCTTGCGTACTGAAAGATAAGATCTGATTTGGACTATAGGCCATCCAGTCTGTTTTGGACGAACCGCTATCTGCGACTAAAATCATGCACTAAAAATAGCAATTTATTGAATATTTAACGTACCGCTGATTTCTTTTAGCGCAATTTCGGCCAGTTTGGCCTGATACTGCACATCGATGTAACGGCTGTTGGCATCAATGGCATTGCGTTGCGCTTCCCTCAGTTCCAGTGGTGCGATGCTGCCCAAACGGTATTTCTCTAAAGTGATGTCTAAATTCTGGTTGGCAATATCAACGTTGCGGTGTTCGAGCTTAACCAGCTCTAAAAATGTGCTGTAGTTCTGGTAAGCACTGGTAAGCTGGGCGCTGATGTCTTGTTTCACCTTGTCTAACGAAAGGGTGGCCGAGCTGATTTCTACCTTTGCGTTTCGCTCGTTCTGGCGTTGCAAAAAGCCATTAAAGATGTTTACGCTAGCTGTTACGCCATAGGTTAATCCGTTGGCCCTGAACTTGGTGTTAAAGCCAGTAGGCGTGGTGCTGCGCGAAAACTCATAGCCGCTGTTGAGGCTAACCTGCGGATAGCGATTGCCTTTGACCTGTTTCAGGTTCAGTTCGGCAATTTTCTTGCTCAGCATGGCGCTTTGCAAATAAGGGTTGAGCTGTTGCATCTGGTTGGCCAGTTCCGTATAATTAAGGGTATTGTCTATCGTGATATCGCTTGCTACCGAAAATTTGGTGTTCACGTCGCGGGCCATTAACTGGTTCAGGGTAACCATAAAGGTTGCCAACTGGTTTTTTTGCTGCAGGTAGGTAGACGTATCGGTATTGTAATCAACCTTGGCCGCCAATACATCGAGCTTAGAGCCACGGCCAATTTCCAGTTTGCTGTTGGCGATTTTGAGCCTTAGGTTAGAGATATCTAGGGCACTATCAGAAGCCACCACCAATTGCTGTTGCTTTACGATGTTGAAATAGGCCGTAATCACATCAGAAATCGTGGTGAGGATCTGTGCCTTGGCATTAACCTGACCCTGTTGCTCTAATGCCTTCAGCCGGTCGTAGTTGGCAAACATCTTAAAACCATCAAAAATGGTCCAATCTAGACCCACGCCGTACGACATGTTCGTGCTTTTGGCACCATCGGTTACCCTTTGTGCACCTGTCGATTGTGTTTGCACCGTGTTTTGGCGGCTGCCTCCGGTACTAAAAGTGCCCGATGCGCTTGGCAACATGCCCGCATTGCCCGCGTTGACGTTGTTTTTGGCAATGATCGCATTGTTGTTCACCAGCTTGATGTCGTAGTTGTTTTGCAGGGCAATGGTAATGGCATCTTGCAATGTGAGTTTCTCCTGCGCCGCCACGCTATGGCAGAGGCTTGTCCAACAACCAACAACAAGAAATACAAAATACTTCAATTTCATTTTCATCATTATTTTTTTGCCCCTTCGTCGGCCATGGCTGCGTTTAAAGATTCTTTTAGTTCGGTGTTTTCCTTGTGTTCTTTAGACCAGTAAGAATAAATGGCCGGAATAACGAACAAGGTTAAAACCAACGAAAACAAGGTGCCGCCAATAATTACGGTACCCATGCTCATCCGGCTTTTGGCGGCTGCGCCCAAAGCCATGGCAATAGGCAATGCGCCAATGGCAATGGCCATACTCGTCATTAAGATAGGCCTTAACCTCGAAACCGCGGCTTCTCTGATGGCATCATGTACCGATTTGCCCTGTTCTTTGAGCTGGTTGGCAAACTCTACGATCAAAATACCGTTTTTGGTTACCAAACCAATCAACATAATGGTGCCGATCTGACTGAAAATATTCCAGCTTTGGCCGCAGAGCCATAGCGATAAAAACGCACCGGCTACAGCCATCGGCACCGTGAGGATGATGATAATCGGATCTTTAAAACTTTCGAACTGTGCCGAAAGGATCAGGTACACCAGTAACAGGGCTAAGCCGAAAGCGAAAAGCGTATTGGAAGAACTTTCCTGGAAATCCCTCGATTCGCCGCTTAAATCGGTCGAGAAGCTCTCATCGAGCACTTTCGCCGCAATCCTGTCCATGGCCGCAATGCCATCGCCAATGCTCTTGCCCGGCGATAGACCTGCAGAAACCGTTGCCGAGATGAAACGGTTGTTGCGGTATAACTGTGGCGGACTGCTCTGTTCCTTGGCTGTTACCAGGTTGTCCAATTGAATAAGTTGGCCTTTGTCATTTCTCACATACACCGAACTCAGGTCGAGCGGTTCCTTGCGATCGCTCACGTCAAACTGGCCAATTACCTGGTATTGCTTGCCATTCATAAAGAAATACGAGAAACGCTGTCCGCTGAGGCCTAATTGCAGGGTTTGGGCAATATCAACAATAGAAACGCCCAGATTTTTGGCCTTGTCGCGATCGATGGTGAGGTCGATTTCGGGTTTATTGAACTTTAGGTTCACATCCGAAGTGGTAAAAGTAGGGTCTTTGGAAACCTCGTCCATAAACTGGGGCACTTTTTCGCGCAACTTCTCAAAATTTTGTGCCTGAATGATATAACTGATAGGCAAGCCACCTCTGCGGCCCACAGAAATAGTAGGTTGCTGGGTAACGGTTACCTTGCCTTCTGTATATTTTTTGGTGGCTTTGGTCAGCTTGTCGGCAATTTCTTTCTGGCTCCTTTCCCTTTTGTCGGGATCGGTTAGGCCCATGCGCAAGAACCCGGAATTGGTAGAACCGGCTCCGCCAAACCCTGGCGAAGTAATGGTAATCAACACGTTTTTCTCTGGCACCGAATCAATGATCATGGTACTCAGCTTAGACATAAATCGATCGGTATAGGCAAAAGAAGCACCCTCTGGTGTGGTTACGTTCAGGTTGATGGCACTTCTGTCATCGTAAGGAGCTGTTTCTTTGGGCAATAATTTCCAGAAAAGAAAAATGAGGCCCATACAAATTAAGATCAGCGGAATAGCAATCCAGCGCCTGTCTAAAAACTTGTTCAGGTTGCTCTTGTAGCTTTCGTTCAGCTTTACAAAATAAGGCTCTGTAAAGTTGTAGAACCTCGATGGCGTGTGGCCGCCCTTTTTCATCAAATAGGCATTCAGCATCGGTGTCAAGGTGAGCGAAACAAAGGCCGATATGAGCACGGCGGCGCCAATAACTACCCCAAATTCCCTGAACAGCCGGCCCACAAATCCCTGCAGGAAAATAACGGGCAAGAATACCGCCGCCAGGGTAATGGAAATGGAAATTACCGCAAAGAAAATCTCGTTCGAACCTTTAATGGCGGCTTCGATGGGCGAGAGGCCTTCTTCTACCTTTTTAAAGATGTTTTCGGTTACCACAATACCATCGTCAACCACCAGACCCGTGGCCAACACAATGGCCAAAAGGGTGAGCACGTTAATGGAGAAGCCAAAAATGTACATGATAAAGAAAGTGGCAACCAACGATACCGGAATATCGATCAGTGGCCTAAAAGCAATGGCCCAATCCCTGAAGAAGAGGTAGATGATCAGGATAACCAAGACCAGCGAAAGCAAGATGGTTTCGGCTACTTCGGTTACCGACCGCTTGATGAAAAGCGTGGTATCTAGAGCTACCTTGAGTTTGATGTCTTGGGGTACGTCCTGTTCCAGTTTGGCAAAACGTTTGTAAAACTCCTTGCTAATGTCGAGGTAATTGGCGCCGGGCTGCGGAATAATACCGATAGCCACCATGGGCTTGCCCGATTCGCGCAAAACGGTTTCCTCGTTTTCAGAGCCCACTTCGGCAAAGGCCACATCCTGCAGCTTTACAACATTGTTGCTGTCGCTAGAAAGGATCAGGTTGTTAAACTCTTCAGCCGTAGTGAGCTTGCCCAATGTCTTTACAATCAGCTCGGTGGTAGCGCCGGTTAGTTTTCCCGATGGCAGTTCTACGTTCTCGCGGTCAAGCGCCGTCACAATATCCTGCGAAGTCAGGCCATAAGAAGCCAGTTTGGTAGGGTCGATACGGATACGCATGGCGTACTTGCGCTGCCCTTGGATTTGTACGCTGCTTACGCCCGGAATGGTTTGAATGCGGTCGGCAATTACGTTTTCGGCAAAATCGCTCAGGTCGGTAACGCCACGTTTGTCGCTTTGGATGGTCATTGAAATGATCGCATCCGAGTTGGCATCGGCTTTGCTCACAATAGGCAACCCATCGATGTCTTTTGGCAAGCTCCTGGCCGCCTGCGATACCTTGTCGCGCACATCGTTGGCCGCTTCATCTATGTTTTTGTCGAGGTTAAACTCGATGGTAATATTGCTCGTTCCCTGGTTGCTCGAAGAAGAAATGTTACGGATGCCGTCAATGGCATTGATCGATTTTTCCAAAGGCTCGGTAATCTGCGATTCGATGATATCGGCGTTGGCTCCAGGATAGGAGGTACGTACCGAAACAATGGCCGGATCGATGGAAGGATATTCGCGAACCCCCAAAAAGTTATAGCCGATTACCCCGAACAGGATAATGACCAAGTTCATTACAATGGCAAGAACCGGACGTTTGATACTGGTTGTCGAAATACTCATGGCTTAGCTTTTACCAGTTTAACTTTTACCGGAGACTTGGGCTTAAGGGCCATGGCGCCCGTGGTCAATACGGTATCGCCTACGCTAAGGCCCGAAGTAATCTGTACGCTCTCGGCGGTACGGTTGCCAGCCTCTACTTTTACTTGTTGCGCCAATCCGTTTTTGCTGATATACACGGTTTTTCCATTCAGCACGGGGATAATGGCCTCGCTAGGGATCAGAATGGCATCGTTGATGGTGGCTAAAGCCAGCTTAACCTTGGCAAAGGAGCCGGGCAAAAGCTTGCCGTCGGCATTAGGGGCCAAAGCTTTAATTTGTAATGTACGGGTTGCTTGGTTAATGCCGGGTTCTAAGGCAAATATTTTGGCCTTAAAAGTTTGGTGCGAACCATCTATATGGAAATCAATGTTGGCATTTTGGTTGATCTGGCCAGCATATTTTTCAGGAATGGAGAAAGTTATTTTTACTGGATTGGTGCTTACCAAATTGGCAATGGTGGTTGATGGGGTAAGGTATTCGCCCACAGAAATAGACCTGAGACCAACTTTGCCGCTAAAAGGTGCCAAGATCGAAGTTTTGGCCAGTTGTGCCCTAATGAGTTGGGTTTGTGCTTTTAGCGATTGCAGATCGGCTAAAGCCGTATCATATTCTTCCTGGCTAATGGCACCCTTGGCCAACAATTGCTTGGCTCTATTCTCATTGGTGGCCGAAAGCTTTTCCTTGGTTAGGGCATCTTTCAGCTGTGCCTGAATGTCTCTGTCGTTTATTTTAACCAGCAAGGCACCTTTGCTTACCTGGCTTCCTTCCTTGAAATAAATGCCGGTTACCAAACCCGATACCTCGCCACGCAACACAACCGATTCGTTGGGTTCTATGCTGCCGGTAATTTCAAGGTCATTGTCAAATCGGGCTGTTTGTACAACTACACCTTCTACGGCCAGCGGAGGGCCGCCTTTGCCTCCCTTTCCATTCTTGCCACCAGCACCGCCGCCACCTTTGGCACCATTGCCTTCGGCTGCGATTTTTTTGTTTTCAGAAATTCTATAATAAACCAAATAGGACAAGCCTAAGGCTAAGAGTGCGTAGACGATATACCTGATTTTCATGCGTGTGATTAATCCAATGGGTTAACGTACAAAAATATTTATTTGTTTTTCTAATCATTTGATGTACTAAGTATGTTACAGCTTATTACATAAATATATACCTTTAAAAACTTAGAAATTTTAAATTTGCCCTTAAACTATCAATTCTAACTAAATAACAGTAATGAATAAATCAATTTTCGGATTAGTCATACTCCTATCTATTACTATGGCAGCCAAATCACAAGTAAAAATAAACTTTGAAGTAAGCTTCAAAGAGCCACAGGCGCATTATGCAGAAGTAGAAATGAACCTATCGGGCATTGCAACCAAAAACTATGTTGATGTAAAAATGCCGGTGTGGACCCCTGGTTCTTATTTGGTGCGCGAGTTTGCCAAAAGTGTAGAAAGCTTTGGTGCAACAGCCAATGGCAAAGCCGTTAAGGTAGAAAAAGTAACCAAAAACACTTGGAGGATTTTCAATGCCAAAGCCAATGCCGTAAAAATCAATTATAGGGTTTATGCGTTCGAAATTTCGGTGCGTACGGCATTTATCGATGCTTCGCACGCTTTCCTTTCGTCGGCCAATATTTTCATGTACCCCGCCGGAATGATCAAGACGCCGAGTACGGTGAAGATTGTTCCTTTTGGCAAGTGGGATAAAGTAAGTACCGGATTGGAGCCGGTTCCGGGTCAAAAGTTTACCTATACCGCGCCTGACTTTGATATTTTGTTCGATAGCCCGATTGAAGTGGGTAACCAGGACGTATTCGAATTTAATGCAGCTGGTGTAAGGCATGAAGTAGCCATGTACGGCGGTGGCAATTACGACAAGGAACGTTTAAAAGTAGACATGGCCAAAATCGTAGAGCAGGCTACAGCGGTATACGGCGAAAACCCAAATAAGCACTATACTTTTATCGTGCATAACTATCAGCAAGGTGGTGGTGGCTTAGAGCACCTGAACTCAACGGTTTTAGGCGCATCGCGCAATGCTTACGGCACTCCTAGAGGCTATAACGGCTTCTTGGGCTTGGTGGCACATGAGTATCACCACTTGTGGAACGTCAAAAGACTGCGCCCGATTGCTTTAGGGCCATTCGATTACGATAATGAAAATTACACCACCAATTTATGGGTAGCCGAAGGTTTCACTTCGTATTACGAAAATAAATTCATGCTAAGGGCTGGCTTTACGCCACAAGATGGCTTTGTAAGCGGTTTGGCTGGCGCAGTAGGAACGGTAATGAACACGCCTGGCTCTAAACTGATGTCGGCTGCGGCCTCAAGTTTCGATGCCTGGATCAACGGCGCTTACCGCCCGAACGAAAATTCGCGTAATACTTTCATTTCGTATTATAGCAAAGGCGAAGTGGTAGGCCTGTTGATGGATTTGGAAATTGCCAATGCCACTAAAGGTGCCAAAAGCCTCGACGATGTAATGAAAGCCATGTACCTGCAATGCAAAACCCTGAAACGCGGCTATACCGATGCCGAATTCAAAGCCATGGTAGAGAAAATCAGCGGAATGAACTTCACTAACTTCTGGGCCAAGTATGTAAATGGTACCGACGAAATCGAATACGCCAAGTATTTTGGTTATGCTGGTATCGACATTGTGAACGAAAACGAAGGCAAAAGCATCCCTTACTTTGGCGCAACCACCAGCAGGGCTACCGGTAAGGTCATCGTAACAGGTGTAGCGCGTGGCTCGGGTGCCTGGAATGGCGGCGTAAACGTAAACGACGAAATTGTGGCCATTGATGACGTGCCTGCCGAGGCTTTGGTAGAAAGAATGACCCAGATTTCGAGCAAAAAAGTAGGTGAAACAGTAAAAGTGAGCATTGTAAGGGATGGCTTGAAACAAGACTTGACCGTAACCCTAACCAATAATGATGCAGTTAGATTTAAAACAACCATCAAAGAAGACGCTACGCCACAACAATTGGCCGTTCGCAAAAAATGGATGGGAATATAGACAGTTAAATGGTTTTCGGTTCGCAGTCCATGTTGATTATCCCATAGGCCAATGAACTCATGAACCGGTGAACCTGGATATAAAAAAGCCCCGAGCACATTGCTCGGGGCTTTTTTTTATGTAGATGCTCTTCTTATTTGAAGATATATTTGATGCCTAGGCCAAATCTTCCGGCTTCGAAGTCGTTGCCGCCATCATAAAATTGCAAAGCTGGTCTCCAATCGAAGTTGAAGCCGATTGGTGCGCCAGAGATCTTGTAGTCTAAACCTACCATCGGACGGATCATAAAGGTAGAACCGCCTTTGTACAAATTAACGCCCGGACCGCCACCTAAATACCATTGTAGGCCTGGAGCACCTTTAATTGGCGCATTGTATTGATAAAATGCTTGGATCAAGGTAGAACTTCCACCAAATAAAATATCACCTTCAATTGCACTATTTTGGTTGAAGAAATGTTTAATTGAAGGGCCAACCATGGTAGCGCCATTGCCAAAATCGATGCCTAAACCTGCGCCGGTTTTATAAGTTTGAGCTTGCGCGTTCAAACCCGTCGTTAAAAGTGCTGCACCTGCAATTAAAGTAAAAAGTAATTTTTTCATAACTAATGATTTAATTTTTATAAATAGTTTTTAACTACCTAACAAGTTTTGTGCCGTTGTGTTTGATTTATGTAAAATATTTGAAAATTGGTGCTTTTGGCCATGAAACAGGCGCGCGAGTTTTCTGAGCGAATGCGGTTTCCTATGCCATTAGGCAGACAGGTCAAAGGTTGGATAAGCAGGATAGAGAAGCTGACGGTTTATGCCAGCTGGCAATAAGAAAGCAAAATTTAGTAGTCTAACAGCAATTCGAAAATGGAACTGGTCGAATAAGCTGGAGGTATTTGCTTATCACAAAGGATGGCTCAAGGTAGGGCGGGCCAATGCCGCTTTAGGTTGGTTGCCTATTGAGGCACAATGTGGCAACACGTATACGACTTACAATTAATCTATTCTAGGTTAATAGGCAAGGGACTAGGCGCCCAAGCCTTGGTAGATCTCTGCAAACAACAGACCGCTGCCTCCGCCATAATGTTTGATGATGGGCAGTTTCGGGCGCCTTTCGGCCAGTTCGAGCTTAAGCTGATTGATTTCTTCCTCGGTTATTCCGGCACCAATCAATACCAGTTTGATGCTTTCTCGCATACAAAGTGTTAAAGCTTCGGCAACAGAATAGGCCAGTTTGGCTTGCCATTCTTCCTTTTGGTTAATCAGTCGGGCAATGGTTTCCATAATGGATTCGTTGGTGCCGATAACTACAATTTCTAGGGTTTGCATTTGCTTAATTGTTAAATGTTTGAAAGTTTAAGGTTCAATTGTCGGCCTCGCTACCGAAAACCGCGATTGTAAAAAAAAATCGGGAATCTTGATCAAGACTCCCGATTTTGGGCTCCGATTAGAATTCCATCGGAACTTCCATTAACAAGAATTTAGCTTCTCCAATAGCTTTTATATTTACAGAATCGGTATCCCAAACACCGAAACCGTCTCTTGTTTCTAATTTTTGGCCTTCCACTTCTAATTCTCCTTCCAATACGAAAATGTATAGGCCGTTGCCTTTGCCGTGCATCGGATAGGCTTTGCTGTGGCCGGCTTCAAAAGTGGCCAGGTTAAACCAGGCGTTTTGATAGATCCATACACCGGCATCGTCGGCATTTGGAGATAAGATCTGTACAAATTCGTTCGTGCCACCGTTTTGATCCAATACGATCTGATCATACCTCGGGGTTACGTTTCTTTTGTTCGGAAAAAGCCAGATCTGCAAGAACTTCGCCGGATGGGTGGCATCCGGGTTGTATTCAGAGTGGTAAATTCCGGTTCCGGCGCTCATCACCTGGATTTCACCAGCTTTAATGGTGGCCACATTGCCCATGCTATCCTTGTGTTGCAGCTCTCCTTCAAGCGGAATAGAAATAATTTCCATGTTGTCGTGCGGATGCTCGCCAAAACCCATGCCCCCGGTAACGATGTCGTCGTTCAAAACGCGCAAGGCCCCAAAGTGAATGCGTTCAGGATTATAGTATCCAGCAAAGCTGAAACTTTGATAACTTTTTAACCAGCCATGATCTGCCACCCCTCGGGTGTTGGCTTTGTGCAATACTGTTTGTGCCATAATTGTTAAAACTTGTTGATACAAAGATAGGTCCATTTGTGTACCCCGCTCTTGATGTAGGATAAGAAAGGCCTTGTTGCTGATTTCAGGTCGTGATTAGGCATTGGGAAGCCAACAATCCCAAGCCAAGCTACAGGTTAACCAATTTTCCCTACCAGATAAATTTACTTTTGGCCAACTTTCGGCAGGTGAAAATCCAGCACTAAAACACTTAACTTAGTAACATGGTAAATAGAGCAACGTATCAGGCCGCAAAACTCGTAGCCCCACAAATAGAGGCACATTTTGCCAAACATTTGGCAGAAGCCAATGCCAAGGGCGAAGTCGATTTGGCGCCACAGCCGCCGGCCAGGGTTATCGAAGCCATTCTCGATGCCGCGTTTTGGTCGAGCCTGCGTAAGGAAGAAGGGCATTCGCCAAGAATATCCATTGCCTTTTTGCCACCCGAACAGGCCAGTAAGCCTTTGCTGTTTCACCAAACCTTGCCTTTAAATGCCAATGTCTTAACCAAAATGGCACCGGGGGTTGAGCGGGGCGGAATCCATATCGGGGTATGGCACGACGGTTACGATTTGCATATTTGGGGCACTACGCTTAATATACCCAACTATTGTTTTGTAGTTGATGTTTCCGAGCCGGGCTTGTTGGTGATCAAGCACCGCCGCATTTATGGCTTTGGCAAGTATACCAACGTAGCCGTGCTTAAAGGCGACCAAATTAAAATTGTAGAAGAAAAAAGCGCCAACAGTGCCGACTGTCCGGCTATGCTCTTGTCGCTGCTCGATCTAACGGCGCATTCTTATTGGAACGATGCGGCCAATATCCTGATCCAGCTGGCTGTTTCTATGCGGGCTCACGCGCGCGGGGGAGCCATCTTAGTCGTTCCAAAGGGTACCAAGGATTGGGAGCAATCTGTTATCCATCCCATTGGCTATGCGCTTAGGCCACCTTATCGTGGCTTGGCCGATCTGACCAATAAAGACCGCAATGCCAGCGAGATTTTTTGGCAAAGTGCATTAAAAAGAGAAATCGACCACCTTTCAGGCCTAACAGCGGTAGATGGAGCTACCATTATCAGCGACGATTATGAACTGCTGGCCTTTGGCGCCAAAACAGGCAGGGCAAACAGCAGCGGACATATTCAGGAATTGTCTTATTCGGAACCCATTGCCGGTGGCGAAGCCGTAACCGTGCATCCTGCAAAGATTGGCGGAACGAGGCATCTTTCGGCGGCGCAGTTTATTTACGACCAGCGCAATGCTTTGGCCCTAGTGGCCTCGCAAGACGGTCATTTTACCATCTTCAGCTGGTCGCCTACTTTGAATATGGTACAGGCCCATCGTATTGATACGCTATTGTTGTAGCTTTAAGTTAGCAGTAAAACGGATTGTTCAATTGCTTTAATTGTACAATTATAAACCAATTAGGCAAATACAATTGCACCAATTACTCCCAAAAGATAAATAATTGCAATAACTATACGGTCGGCTTTAATTCTATCTCTGCGCGTAAGTTGTTGAACAGTTTTTGAAGCTCGCTGTCTGGTAGCTGCTGTTGCTGTGGCCGGAAGTTGAAGTTTGATAATCATAAGTCAACATAGTTAAGGAACAAACTCATGAGTACAAAACTTAAGCCACAGCGCTTCAAGTTGTTGAAATGTGGATAAGTCTGGTTTTGTGCCTTGAAATGACCCGCTTATTTTATAGTCCTTGCTTCAAACGCTATTCAGGTGTACTATTTATTAAACGTTTTCCGTAGCAGGCTGTTCTTTTTCCCGTATAGCAGGTAAATAACCAGGCCAATAGCCAGCCAAACCACCAGCCTGAGCCAGGTTTCCCAAGGCATAAAGGCCATCATAGCCAAGCAAACCAATATGCCCAGAATAGGAATCAAAGGTACAAATGGCACTTTAAATGGCCTTTCGGCATCGGGATTGGTTTTGCGAAGTATCAAAATACCGGCGCAAACCATTAAAAAAGCCAATAAGGTGCCGATGCTGGTCATTTCGCCTACTACATTTAGCGGTACAAAAGCCGCAAACAAGCCAATAAAAGCGCAAAGCAAGATGTTTGACTGGTAAGGTGTTTTGAATTTGGGGTGCAGCTTAGAAAAAGCCTTTGGCAAAAGTCCATCCCTGCTAATGGCATAGAACATGCGCGATTGCGCCATCAAATCGACCAATATTACCGAAGTATAACCAATTAGGATGGCTAAAATTATAGCTTGGCTTAACCACGAATAAGGTGTTTTTTCGATGGCGATAGCTACAGGCGCACCGCTGTTGGCAAATTCCTTGTAGTTGGCCAGCCCGGTCATCACGTGTCCGAAAAGCCCAAATAATACCGTACAAGCTACCAACGAACCAATAATGCCGATCGGCAAATCGCGTTTAGGGTTTTTGGTTTCCTGGGCGGAGGCCGCTACCGCATCAAAACCGATAAAGACAAAAAACACCAATCCGGCAGCGCGTAAAACGCCGCTCCAGCCAAAATGGCCAAATTCGCCGGTGTTTTGTGGGATATAAGGATGATAATTGGCAGGGTTGATGTAGTTCCAGCCCAGCGCAATAAAAACCAATACCACGCCTACTTTTAAAAACACGATGATGGCGTTGACCACTGCCGAACCTTTGGCGCCCCTGATTACAACAAGAGTCATCAAGATCACCACTAAGGCCGCGGGCAGGTTAACCAGGCCGTGTACAATGGAGCCATCGTTC
>JBCNPG010000109.1:0-7773 GCA_039593445.1 Pedobacter sp. | reverse complement strand
GGGAAATCCCTACTTAAAGCCCCAGTTTACCAATAATTTTGAATTGAGTTACAGCTATAAGGAATATTCCCTGTCTTTTAACTACTCTGATACCCATGATATGATTACGCAGATCAGTCAGCAAGACGAGGCAACCCGTATCGTGAATGTAATCCGGACAAACCTGGGCAGGGCACAAAACTATTCGGCCAATTTATATGTGCCCATTCGCCTGGCCAAATTCTGGAATACGCAACAAAACCTGAATGTTTTCTACAATAAATTTAGCGACAACAACCTGGAAGGTGCCCAATACAGCGCGAGCAAGGTGGCCTATAACTTCAATACTACCCAGTCGTTCATGTTGCCCAACAATTTTACCGTAGAGCTTAACTTTTGGCTCAATTCGCCACGCGTATCTGGCGTAGAACAAACCACCATTTATCAATATGCACTGAATGCTGGGGTGCAAAAAGCACTCCTGAACAAAAAAATGAAGCTGAGACTTAGTGTTGACGATATCTTTCTGACCAACCATTGGGAAGGCAGGTTGCAATACCAGAACGTGAACCTGCAGGTGGTAAATCGCTATACCAGTCGCAGAGCGTCGTTTAGCCTCAGCTATAGTTTCGGAAACCAGAACGTAAAATCGGCCCGTAACCGCAATACGGCAGCCGATGATTTGAAAAACAGGGCCAATTAATCAGCAAAAGATGAAAACCAAAAAACTACTTTACTTAGGCTTCATTATGCCCTTTGTATTTTGGGTAAGCATGGCCATTGCCGGCGAGTTACATGGCAATTATAATCCTTTTGTGCATACCGTAAGCGAGTTGGGCGCCATTGGAACAAATTCGGAAGGTTTTATGGCTGTGGCTACAATCTCCTGTGCAGTGATGAGTTTGCTTTTTATGGTTGGTTTATGGCGTGTTTGCGTAGAGATGGAAGTGAATATTGTACCTGTTTTGGCTACGCCGGCCTGCACCATTATGTTGGCCTGGACTTCTGTTTTCCATCTTGGCCATCCATTGCATGGTATAGTTGGTTTTGTGCCCTTGCTCCTGTTTATTGGTTCATTGCTAAGCGTGGTGCTGTGGAGAAGTCAGCCATTGCAAAACCTGAGGAAGCTGTCTTTGCTGAGTTTTTTGGTGATGGCATTGGTTTTTTTGCGCTTTGTCCCTTGGTTTCAACAGCATCTTCCCGGACTGGTTCAACGGTTTTTTCATCTCGGCTGGTCCATATGGTTTGTAGGTATGGCTTTTGGCTTTATCAAGTTGCTCAACGTCAAATACAATTATGTTCCTGTCATTCACGAGTAGCGGAGCAATGACAAAATCCAAGATAATTGCTTGAAAATAGCGATCTTGAGAAAAAATTAAAATGAATTAAATCAATAAATATGAAAAGAATATACTTTATGCTGGCCCTTTTTGCCGTATTGGCTTCGGGTTGCAAATTTAGTGGCAGTGCCGATAGCCAATCGATCAGTATCAGGAACACTGCTGAGGGCTACAATTTTCAGGCTTCCTACCCCGAACGGAAAAGCAAATCTGTGGTGGATTATGTCGAAGGTACCCTAAAAGACAATCGCATTTTTGATGCGGCCGAAAAGAAGGATGCCGAAATCGTTTTGGGCGACGGTAGCCGGTTTTACCTGAAAGCTTATCCGGGTTATATCGAAATCGATTTTAAGAAGAACAAAAACTCGTTTACGGCATACCAAAAGCTCAAAGAACTGTGTGCGGGCATAAAAGACACACTTAAATAAAAAAGCCCCGAAGCAACAGCTTCGGGGCTTTTTGATGAATAGCTTATTTGACCGTATAGTGGTAAACGGCTCTGCCCAGGTTGCCGTTTTTGTCAAGGCCTTCAATCACCACCCTGTAGGTGCCTCTTCCATCGGCATTGAAGAATTCGAAATTGAAAATCCCCTTATCGTCGGTAATTACTTTGGGATTCCAATAAATAGTCGTTCTCAAGTCGTTGCTGGTTATTGGCGCACCTGGCAGGTATTTTGGAGAATAAAACTCTCTTTCTTTGGCGAAGCCCGGCGGCGAGTAGGTGATGATGTTGGTTTTTGGCAACATGTCCATCAGTTCTTGTTTGCTGATTTTTTTGCCCACAGGTGCCTTCTTGGTATTGATTACCATGACGCCGCGTGTTCCATAAAGACGATCGACCGTACCCAAATCGTCTTTCAAGAAAATCTCGACCGATTCTACTTCTGCCGCATTTACGCCATTGATGTCTCTGGCATCAACCGGATTTCCATTGATGAAAACCTGAACCGGCGTTCTGGAACCCGAGTTGAAATCTCTCGACACATAAAAATTTTCATTGTCGAAAGTAAGGCCGGTAGCCATAGTTTTTAGGCATTGCAGCAATAGGGTACAGCCCGAGCTGAAGCGGTCGCCACTTAACAAATGGTCGGGGTTCGGACTAAGGCTAGAAAGTGTGGGATGGTCGCTGTGGCTAGGTTTTTTAATAGGTGCGCCTTTAATCTCCACGGTTTTTAAGGTACGCAGATACCGGTACTGTTTCTGGCTGTTGTTCAGGTAGGCAGATAATGCGGTATCGATATTAGCGACTTCGTCTGCGATGTTCGGATTTTTGGAGGCGGCAGGAGCGGGAATGCCATCCAGCATGATCATCATGTTGGCCGAATTGGCATTGTACTTGGCGCTGATTACTACTTGCGACGAATCGGGGATATTGAGGTTTTGGAAATTGAATACCCCCATATTGCTGGTTACTGTTTCTGCCGAAATCGGTTTTCCGGTTACCATCAAACGCATGGCGCCCTTCCTTATCGGCATGCCGGTACGGTCTCTCAGCGTGCCGGTAATATTCATGCCCTGCTCTGGCAAAAGGTTGATCAGTGGATATTCTCCGGCTAGGATGGCTTTGTAAGAAAACCTGCGGTAGCCCTGGGTAAGCATGAGCTTGTCCAGATCGGCCAGTTTTTTATCGTCGGTTTTGATAAAGTAGTAATTCGGTTTTTCAATATAGCCTTTCAGGTCTGAAGTTAACAAAAGCGAGCTCATGATGGTGGTTTCGCTGTTTTCGTCAACAGGCACCTTTTGTTCGTCGGTTACCGATACCGAAAAATCGCCTGCTACCGGCAAGTTCGCACTCTTGGCATCGAGCGATATTTTTACTTTTTGGCGTGGCTTGTATAAAGGCAGGTCGCTTTTTACTGTCAGGTTAAGCGTGTTTGGATGGATGATGAAAACTAAACGTTCGCTTAAAGGTTTACTGTTGGCATCGAATAAGGTCAGCTGTACAATGCCCGATGGAAAATTGCTTTTAGGGATTTTGGTAATGATGACCTGGTTTTTGAGTGGTGCCTTGGCTGCATAATAAACCACATTCGAATTTTGGGCAACCACAAAAAACGTTTTGTCTTTGTTGGCTTCAAAATAGGGCGCATTGGCGAGGATCTTTAAATTGACAAATTCGGTATTTGAATTGATCACCTGCAGACTAATGCCGCTGGCACTTGCCTTTGGCAGTTCGTAGATACTGGTAGAGCCATCTTTAAAAGTAGCTTTAGCCTTGTAAGTCCTACCTGCTTCGGGGGTAATGAAAAACGAACCCATGCCTGCAAACGAACTGTTAAAGGCGGTGATTTCGTTGTTTTGGTCGTCAATAATGCTGCCTTTTACATCGGCGCCCAGGCCGGAAGCCTTTACGGCCTTAAAGCCAACTTGGTTTGGAATGCCTCCAACCAGTTCGCCACCTTCTGGGAAGAACTGAAAATCGATGGTATTCACGCGCTGCTTTAGATCGAAACTCGCATTGGCGGTTTCTTTTTCGTTGATGCTGAGCGAGGTCATGATATTGCCTTTGGTAATAGGTTCGCCGTTTTTGCTGGTTACGCTGATGGTGAGCACACCATTTTGATCGGTTGTGCCCTTGCCTTTGGCAAATACGTCGTAGTTGGAATAAACCTGCCAGTTGACCGTTTTGTTGGCGTAAGCCTTTTTGGCCATGTCGCGAAATTGGATCTTGGCATTGGTCTTGATGTTTTTGTCGCTCTGTTCGTTGGTAAAGGTGATGTTGGTAATGAGCTGTTTGTCAATGGCCTCGCCAATCGGAATGGTTTTGGTGAAGAAATAGGCATTGTCAAAGTTGGCCATCCACAAGGTATAGGCCCTTACGTAATAATTTCCTTGTTTGTAGGTGTTCATGTTCAGTGGAATATTGCCATAAGCCACACTATTCTTTACGGGAAGCTTGATCGTTTGCACCAAAGAGTCCTTGGCTGTCCACAGTTCAACATAAACGATCTTGCTCAATGGCGAAGGCACGTTCTGCTCGGTAGTTACATAAGCCTTGAACCAAACCGTATCGGCCACTGCATAGTAAGGCTTATCAAAATGCACGTAGACCTTTTCTATGGGTTGCTCGTCAGATAGCCTTTTGGTCTTATTAATGATATTGCTGAGGGCCACGCTGTCTTGCTGTGCGCTGGCCGATAAATTAAATAGGAAGGTGGAAATCAGTAATACGAAAAGGATTTTGGTCAGTTTCATCAATATTGTACTTGTTGAATGTTTGCTAATATATTGATTATTGACGGATAGCAGCTTATTGTAACTCATCTTTAACATATTTTTACAATAGGAAGCCTGCTTGGGCGAGGCACTTGGCGTAGGGTGGAATGTATTGGTCAAATCCCGATGAAGTCTTCAGAACTACGGAAGTAGACTCCATAAAAAAACGGACGACTGTTAAACAATCGCCCGCTTTTTTATTGCCAATGGGATAAGCAATTTCTTAAACTGGCCAAGGGCCAGTCCTTTGATGTTTTATTTGTATTCGATTACAAAATCTGCAAGCGATTGACGTACTTTTTTCAAGCCAACCAACCAGTCGCCAGCTTCGTCGCGGTAGCCCAGAGGCAACATCGTAACGCTGCGCAGGTTCTTGGCTCTTAGGCCCAATACTTCGTCAACCTTGGCATTGTCAAAGCCTTCCATCGGAGTGGCATCCACTTGAAGCAGGGCAGCCTGTGCAATGGCCATGCCGAAGCCGATATAAGCCTGACGGGCAGCATGCTGGAAATTGAGTTCGGCTTCACGGTCAACCAACATCCCTTTTAGGCGGGCAACGTACTCGGCAGTTGCTTCGGCCGGAACGCCACGCTCTTGATTGGTTCTGTTAAATACCTCGTCAATGTTCTCGTGGGTATAGTTGTCCCAAGCCGCAAAAACCAATAGATGTGAAGAATCTACAACTTGCGATTGGTTAAAGGCGTGTGGCAATAAGCTTTGTTTTAATTCTGGGTTGGTTACTACGATTACTTTGAAAGGCTGCAGGCCAGATGAAGTTGGCGCCAAGCGGGCTGCTTCTAAAATAAGGTCTACTTTTTCTTGTGGCACGGCTTGGCCATTCATTTTTTTGGTGGCATAGCGCCAGTTCAATGCTTCTATTAATTCCATTGTATTATTCTAATTTTTATGTGATTTTTTAATTGTTAATGTTCATGATAAAGCCCTGTATGGCATCTTGCAGCACTCTTTGCTGCAGCTCATCAGGAGTGGCGGCAAGGTTGATCATGTTGATGGAGCTCAGTCCATGTAATATCGACCAAAAGGTGTGGAACTTTAAAATGGTTTGCGAATTGCATTCTCCACCTTGCAACTGTTTGAGGGTAGAAATGATGATATCGCCAAAACGACCAATTTCGGCTGTTTCTTTGGCACGGTCGCAGTTAGGTACGCCCAGGCCGAACATGATCTGGTAATACTCGCGTTGCGATAGAGCAAACTCATAATAGGCCTTGGCAATAAGCTTAAGCTGCTGTGCCGGCTCTGCCGATTGCGCCTTTGCGTCCAAGGCGGCATCGCCCAAAAGGATAAAGCCATGCCTGATGAAATCTTCCATAATGGCATCCTTGTTTTCGAAATGGTTATAAACCACCGGCAAACTGTAACCGATTACATCGGCAATTTTACGGATGGAAACCGCAGCCCAGCCCTCTTTGAGCATAATGCTGCGGGCGGCTTCCAAAATGGATTCCTTTTGCTGCTCGCGTTGCTTTAACCTGCGTTCGGTGACTGCCATTTAATAAAAAGTTAACACTGTTAGCAAAATTAGAATCTGCCTTTCAAAATTGGAAAACCAAAAATCGTTTATGACCAAAAAATGATAGGAAGGGGCGGTTGACGAAAACATTTGATCGGAAACGACGTTTAAATATTATGCAAGCATAATGAATATGCTTGTTCCTAAATCCTCATCGTTATGAAAAAGCTTTTATTGATTGCTACGTTATTAGCAGGAGCGTCTCTCTCTACTTTTGCCCAAGAAGGAAGGGGTTTTTACTTGAAACCAACCGGAAGCTACTTTTTAAAGGTTACGCCAGTAGAATTCCCGAATGTGGGTTCGCTGCAGCCGAGAGATTATGTGTTCTCGATCAATCCTTCGTCGGGTGCACAGACACGGATTTCTGAAAGTACCATAACAGGTTCGTTTGGCCAGGGATGGCGTGCCGGTTTAACTGGAGGTTTCAGGTTCAATAATGTAGTGGCGGTAGAATTGGGCGTCAATTATTTCCAGAGCGAAAAAAATACCATGGCCAAGCAAACCGGCTATATCGGCAATAACCGCGTGTTGGCGCTCGAGGCTGTTGGGCAGGTTTCGGCATTGGATTTAACGCCAAGTCTGGTTTTCCATTTGCCTACCCAAATGAAATTTAGGCCCTACCTTAAAATGGGAGCTGTAGTTCCGGTTTATGGTTATTTAGATATCAATACTACGGCCAGCGACCAAACCGGCACCATTGCCAAAACCGTAAACCCTAACTTCGTAGCCATCGAGCTTACCCGTTCTGAAAGGGTAAAACCTAAACCAACGCTCGGCTTTATCGGAGCGGCAGGCTTTAATTATCCAATAGGCAAAAACATCAGCTTCTTTAGTGAGATCGAGTATCGAAACGTTTCTGTAAACAGCGATAGCAAAGAAGTGAAAAGCTTTAATGCAACCGGAACTCTGGCCAACGGAACCAAGGTAAATGTTGGGTTAAACGATTTGCCAACTGCGGTAAGGGAAACCAACTACCACAAAACACTAACTCCGAGCTCGAATGTGGCAGGTACGGCTAATTACAATCCGAACCAGCCCAGCGATGATCTAAAGTCTTACATCAACATCGGTGGCTTGGGCTTGAATGTGGGCTTGAAAATCGGCATATAGATTGAAGCCGCCAAATTAGATCAACAACCATTAAAAAAGCCTCTTCTTGATTTACATCAGGAGGAGGCTTTTGCTTTAACGTGTTTTATAACCATATCCATTAAGGAATTAAGAAGGCTTGGCTATTTATGTGTTTGTGTAGGATTTTAAATAGTATAACCCTTAATATCTCAATTTCTTAATGGTTCAACTTCAGGCTAATGTTTCAACTTTGCCTTAAACAGTTTTTCCAGTTTTTCCATTTTGGGATTCCGGTCGGTGGCGCCAAGCGCCCTGTATCGTGCTGGCCAACCGCTCCAGCCCCTCGATCATCGCACATACGATGACCGTTCACCGCAAGGCCTTTCGCCCTGCGGTTTGTATTTTAGAAGTATACATTTCAAAATTGCAAATGGTTTTTTTCTTAGTGCAGCGTCAGGATTGCGCGGCGCGCCCACTCTACCCGGACGTTCTTAACCTGCTCCCGCGTGGGCTTGAAAACGTTGAACGTGCCGGGAGCGTAACCGCGTCTGACGGTACCCATTATCCAGCCGTCGCCTTCAATGGCCACCAGCGAGAACGTGCCGAGGCAGTCGGCCGCATCCTTCTCTTCTG
>JBCNPG010000108.1:0-7789 GCA_039593445.1 Pedobacter sp. | reverse complement strand
GTTGTTGCTGCTATTAATTTCTGTATTTTTAATTCAAAATAGATTCACTTGGCTACTGCTGTTGGCCATTTCAGGTTATGGCGTGTACAGCTTTTTCACCTATGCAAGTATAGCCTCGAGCTATACCACGATGGAATTTACAGCAAGGCTTGCTACGGTATGTTTTGGGGAAAGCCGTCAAAGCTTGGCAGGTCGTTTTTGCAACATGGCCTCCCTTCTATTCTATATATCCGCCTTAATTTTATTCTTCATTCCTAATATCAGAAAACAATATAATATGGTGTGGCGAAATAACTCGAAAAATGCGCCTAATTTTAAATAAAAAAACTACCGCAATTTTTAAGTTTCCATGACAGTTTTCCAATTTCAGGAAGAAAATCGCAAAATTTATAATGCAAGCATAATAAGTATACCGAATACCAAAATCATATTTAGTCTACGCATCACCAATATTCAACCCTAAAAACGGTATTTTATAAAAACAATATTCTGATTTTAAAATAAATTCAGAATATAATTTTTTTTCATTTATTTTTTATTTGCTATTGATAGTTTATAGACCAAAAACTAAATTGGTTTTTATAAAACAATAGCGATGATCCGTCTTCAAAATAGGAACCTGACTTCAACAAACCAGCTGGCTTTTTTGCCGGTGGCTTTGCTGCTGTTCCCTATTGTGCTGCTCATTCTTAAGCAGCAGGAGACGTCGTGCATGAATTTTTAATTAACCTAAAAATAACTGAAGCGTCTCCACCAAAAAGAGACGCTTTTTTAATAGCCAATAAGATGAACCCTAATGGCTTGCTGATGGAACCAAAGGCAACAAAACCATAAAAAGAAGAAATAGCAACAACAAACCATACCCATGAAATATTACAACTCGAGCACACTGATTTATTTGAACGGAAAGTTCGTGAAAGCTGCAGAAGCCAAAACCGATTTGTACGGACAATCGCTGCACTATGGCTTGGCCGCTTTCGAAGGCATCAGGGCTTACAAAACCCACAATGCCACGCGCGTATTCAAGATCAAGGAACACTACAAACGCCTGCAACGTTCTTGCGAGCTGCTGAACATTCCTTTTCCATGGGAAATCAACGAACTGATCAAACAGACCTATCGCCTGCTCGAGCTGAACAACCTGAAAGATGCCTATATCCGTCCGCTGGTATACAGCGAGCCTAATATGTCGCTGGTAGCTCCTCAAGCCGTATCGATCATGATCTGCGCCTGGGAATGGGGTTCTTACCTTGGCGATAAGCAATTGAAGGTGTGCATCTCTCCTTTTCAGCGTCCAAACCCAAAATCGACTTTTGTGGAAGCTAAGATCAGCGGCCATTATGTCAACTCGATCCTGGCTTCTACCGATGCCAAACAGAAAGGCTTTGACGAAGCATTGTTGCTAGACATGAACGAAAATGTAGCCGAAGCACCTGGGGCCAATATCTTTATCGAGAAAAACGGGAAACTCTACACGCCATCACTAGGCAATATTTTGGCCGGCATTACCCGTGCCACCGTGATCGAGCTTTGCCAGGTATTGGACATCGAGGTAATCGAAAAACCAATCAGCGTTGCCGAACTTAAAAATGCCGATGGCGCTTTCTTCTGTGGCACCGCAGCCGAAATCGTAGGCATCCACACTATCGACGATGTGGTTTATCGACAAAGATGGAGCGACAGCATTGGCGCTACCATACAAAGAGCCTACAAAAACCTGGTGCTCGAAAAAGTAAACTACGAAGTCATTATCTAGACAAATTATTGTCCTGTCCTGTGGCTCACAGGACAGCAACATATACAAGCCACAAAATGGTCTGTGAGACACGGACCATGAATAAATCTAAAAAATAAAATAGTTCTTTGTTTTTTTCAATTTGTTAGTATGTTTGTGTCGAACGTCTCAAACGACATGAACCAGATCACAAACATTATTAGCAACATTATTATTGTCATTTCTTCAATAAGAGGTGGAATACGTTGCGTATAATCAAAAATATACATAAACCGAAACCGCCTTCACAAGAGGCGGTTTTTTTTTGCCTCAAAAAAACAAAAACACTAACGATAGATTACAAAAATGGAATTAAATAAATACAGCAAAACCTTTACCCAAGACCCTACACAACCTGCCGCACAAGCCATGCTTTATGGCATTGGCCTTACAGATGCCGACATGGAAAAAGCACAAGTGGGTATTGCCAGCATGGGCTACGACGGCAATACCTGCAACATGCACCTGAACGACCTTGCCCAAATTGTAAAAAAAGGGGTATGGGAAAACGATTTGGTGGGCTTGATCTTTAATACCATTGGCGTAAGCGACGGCATGAGCAACGGAACCGAAGGCATGCGCTATTCGCTGGTGAGTCGCGACGTGATTGCCGATTCGATCGAAACCGTTTGTGGGGGTCAATATTACGATGGTTTGATCACCATTCCGGGTTGCGACAAAAACATGCCGGGTTCTTTAATGGCTATGGGCCGTTTAAACCGTCCGTCAATTATGGTTTATGGAGGTACCATTAAACCAGGCCATTACAAAGGCGAAGACCTCAACATTGTATCGGCTTTCGAAGCGCTTGGCAAGAAAATTGCCGGCCAGATCGACGATTTCGATTTTAAGGAAGTGATTAAGCACGCCTGCCCTGGCGCTGGTGCTTGCGGTGGCATTTATACGGCCAACACCATGGCTGCTGCTGTAGAGGCGTTGGGCATGAGCCTTCCCTATTCTTCATCAAATCCGGCACTTAGCGACGAGAAAAAAGCAGAGTGCGTAGCCGCCGGAAAAGCCATTCGCGTTTTGCTGGAAAAAGACATTAAGCCGAGCGACATCATGACCCGCAAGGCTTTTGAAAATGCCATCGTAACCATCATGGTTTTGGGCGGCTCTACCAATGCCGTACTGCACTTGATCGCCATGGCCAAAAGCGTTGACGTGCCGCTATCGCAAGACGATTTTCAGGAAATCAGCAACCGTATTCCGGTATTGGCCGACATGAAGCCAAGTGGCCGCTACATGATGGAAGATTTGCACAAAATTGGCGGGGTTCCAGCCGTGATGAAATATTTATTGAACAAGGGCTGGTTGCATGGCGATTGTTTGACTGTAACCGGAAAAACCTTGGCCGAGAATTTAGCCGAAATCCCTGATTTGAACTTCAACGAACAAAAAATCATTTTCCCTGCCGAAAATCCAATCAAAGCTACCGGACACCTGCAGATTTTATACGGCAACCTGGCCGAAGGTGGCAGCGTAGCCAAAATCAGTGGTAAAGAGGGCGAGTTTTTTGAAGGCCCTGCACGCGTATTCAACGGAGAATTTGATCTGATCAATGGTATTTCGAGTGGCCGTGTAAAACCTGGCGACGTCGTCGTTATTCGCGATGTTGGTCCGAAAGGTGCACCGGGTATGCCAGAAATGCTCAAGCCAACATCCGCGATTTATGGCGCCGGACTGGGAAGCAGCGTAGCCCTGATTACCGATGGCCGCTTTAGTGGTGGCACCCACGGCTTTGTAGTGGGACACATTACACCGGAGTATTTTGACGGAGGCCTGATTGCTTTTGTAGAAGACGACGACAGGATCGAAATCAGTGCCATCAAAAATACCATTACGCTCAAAGTACCAGACGAAGTAATTGCCCAGCGCAAGGCCAACTGGAAACAACCCGAATTGAAAATCAAAAAAGGCGTATTGTACAAATATGCCCGAACTGTAACTACCGCAGCCGAAGGTTGCGTTACCGATGAAGCTTAAACTTATGGAAACAGCACAAAAAGAACTCACCAGCGAAACATCCACCAAGACCTATGCAGAGGTAAGTGGCTCTGTTGCCTTGTTAGAAGGATTAATTGCCGAAGGTACCGATGTGATTTTCGGTTATCCAGGTGGCGCTATCATGCCCATCTACGATGCCTTGTACGATTATAAAGAAAAATTACAGCATATTCTAGTCCGCCACGAGCAAGGTGGCATCCACATGGGCCAGGGCTACGCCCGCAGCTCGGGCAAAGTTGGCGTAGTGTTCGCCACGAGCGGTCCCGGCGCTACCAATCTGGTAACCGGATTGGCCGATGCCCAGATAGACAGTACGCCTTTGGTTTGCATCACCGGTCAGGTTTTTGCGCACCTTTTGGGTACCGATGCCTTTCAGGAAACCGATGTGATCAACATTACTACACCTGTAACCAAATGGAACTATCAGGTTACCGATGCAACCGAAATCCCTAGCGTATTGGCCAAGGCATTTTACATCGCCCGTAGTGGCCGTCCGGGACCGGTGTTGATCGACATTACCAAGAACGCACAGCTGCAGCTGTTCAATTACGAGGGCTATATTCCTTGCAACCACATCCGCAGCTACAGGCCTAAGCCTATTGTCCGCAAAGAATACATTGCCCAGGCGGCAGACTTGATCAATCAAGCCAAAAAACCGTTCATCCTATTCGGACAAGGTGTATTGCTGGGCAAAGCCGAAAAGGAATTTAAGGCTTTTGTAGAGAAAAGCGGCATTCCGGCAGCCTGGACTATCATGGGTGCAGGTGCTATCCCAACCGATCACGAACTGAATGTAGGTATGTTGGGCATGCACGGCAATTATGGACCAAATGTGTTGACCAATGAATGCGATGTATTGATTGCCATCGGCATGCGCTTCGACGACAGGGTAACCGGCCGACTAGACAAATACGCCAAGCAGGCCAAAGTGGTCCACCTTGATATCGACCCTGCTGAAATAGACAAAAACGTAAAAGCAACGGTGCCGGTTTGGGGCGACTGCAAAGACACCCTGCCTCTACTTACCGAATTAATCAACGAAAAGCAACATACCGAATGGTTGGCGCGCTTTAAGGCTTATCAACAGGAAGAGGTAGAGGCGGTTATCGAAAAAGAACTGAACCCAACTACCGAAGAAATGACCATGGGCGAAGTGATCAACCAATTGAATGCCTTAACCAATGGCGATGCCATTATCGTAACCGATGTAGGCCAGCACCAAATGGTAGCTTGCCGCTATGCTAAATTCAACAATACCCGCAGCAATATTACCAGTGGTGGCTTGGGAACCATGGGTTTTGGCCTGCCGGCAGCTATCGGCGCTAAATTTGGTGCATTAGACAAAACTGTAGTAGCCGTAATCGGCGATGGCGGTTTCCAAATGACCTTGCAGGAATTGGGCACCATTATGCAAAGCGGAATCGATGTAAAAATCCTTATCCTGAACAACCGTTTCTTGGGCATGGTTCGCCAATGGCAGGAACTGTTTAACGACAAGCGCTATTCGTCGGTAGACATTACCAGCCCTGACTTTATCAAGTTAGCCGATTCTTATTACATCGCAGGCAAACGCATAGCAGACCGCAAGGATTTGGTAAGCTCTTTAGATGAGATGCTAAACCACAAGGGCTCTTACCTTTTAGAAGTTATGGTAACCAAAGAAAACAATGTATTCCCAATGGTTCCACAGGGATGCAGCGTAAGTGAAATCAGATTAAAATAACCGATTATGAGCACAGAAAGCAACAAACAAGACTTTACCATCACGGTTTATGCCGAAAATCAAATCGGGTTATTGAACCGTATCGCCATCATATTTTCGCGCCGCAAGATCAATATCGAGAGCTTGAACACCTCTCCCTCAGAGATCGAGCATATCCACCGCTTTAACATCCTCATCCAGGAGACTGAAGAAGTGGTACGCAAACTGGCCAAACAAATCGAAAAGCAAATCGAGGTACTCAAAGTTTATTACAATACCAACGAGGATATCATTTGGCAGGAAATGGCACTTTACAAAGTACCAACCGATGAAATTGCCGAAAAAGTGTTGGTTGAACGCCTCTTGCGCGAATACGGTGCGCGCGTGGTCGTGATCAGAAAAGACTATACCGTTTTCGAAACCACTGGTCATCGCGAGGAAACCGACAAGCTGATCGAAGTTTTGCAGCCCTATGGCCTCATCGAATTTGTGCGCAGTGCACGCGTGGCCATTATCAAAGCCAGCGAAGGTTTCCACAGCAAACTGCGCGAGTTCGAGCGTGTCGAACCTGGCCAAGATGTGATCGAAAACGAGTATTTGGATCAGGGAGATAAGGTATTTACGATGTAATCCAGAACCGTCATTGCGAGGAGGCAGCGAGGAAGCAACCTCTCTTGAGGACATCCTTACCTGAGATTGCTTCTCCTGATTAAAATCAGGATCGCAAGACGGATTTAATAAATCAAAAATGAAAGCAGACAAAGTAATACCAGTTTTGAGGATTTTCGATTTGGCGAAGGCCATCGAATTTTACGTAGACTGGCTGGGCTTTACCATAGACTGGGAGCATCGCTTTGACGATAATGCTCCTATCTACATGCAAATTTCATTAGGCAACATTGTGCTTCATTTGAGCGAGCACCATGGTGATGGTTCTCCCGGTGCGAACGTTTTCATCACCTGCGCCGGCTTGAAGGAGTTCCATGAAACCATTATCAACAAAAAATACAAATACAACCGGCCGGGCCTCGACAAAACCTTCTACGGTACTTGGTGCGTAACGGTAAACGATCCTTTCTATAACCGGATCTCGTTTAACCAGGAACTCGAGCCACACGAAAAAGAGGAAAACCAATAAATAAACAAATTAAGAAAAGAAATCAACCAAAAATCAACAGATAAAACAATGGCTAATTATTTTAACACATTACCACTTAGAGAAAAATTAAACCAGCTGGGCGTATGCGACTTTATGGAGAATTCAGAATTTCTGGATGGCGTAAATGCACTGAAAGGAAAGAAACTGGTTATCGTAGGCTGTGGCGCCCAAGGCTTAAACCAAGGTTTAAACTTAAGAGATAGTGGGTTAGATGTGGCTTACGCCCTGCGTGCGGAAGCAATTGAAGGCAAGCGCGATTCGTGGAAAAACGCTACCGAAAACAATTTCAAGGTAGGCACCTACGAAGAGCTGATTCCAACTGCCGATGTAGTGATCAACCTTACGCCAGACAAGCAGCATACTTCGGTGGTAAAAGCGGTAATGCCCTTGATGAAAGAAGGCGCTACGCTATCTTATTCGCACGGCTTCAACATCGTAGAAGAAGGCATGCAGATCCGTAAAGACCTGACCGTAATTATGGTGGCCCCAAAATGCCCAGGCAGCGAGGTAAGAGCCGAGTTTGTTAGGGGTTTTGGTGTACCAACCCTCATTGCCGTGCATCCAGAAAACGACCCGCAAGGCAAAGGCTTGGCGCAAGCCAAAGCCTATTGTGTAGGTACTGGCGGGCACAAAGCAGGCGTATTGAGATCTTCTTTCGTAGCCGAAGTAAAATCCGATTTGATGGGCGAGCAAACCATTCTTTGCGGCTTGCTGCAAACTGGCGCCATCCTTTCTTTTGATAAAATGGTTGAACAAGGAATAGACAAAGGCTATGCTTCCAAATTGGTTCAGTATGGCATCGAAGTGATTACCGAAGCCTTAAAACATGGCGGTATTACAGCCATGATGGACAGGTTGAGCAACCAAGCCAAAATCAAAGCCTTCGAAATTTCTGAAGAGCTAAAAACCATCATGCGTCCGTTGTTCCAAAAACACCAAGACGACATCATGAGTGGCGAATTTAGCCGTGTAATGATGGAAGACTGGGCCAATGGCGACAAAAACCTTTTGGCTTGGCGCGCCGCCACCGGCGAAACCGCTTTCGAGAAAACCCCGGCTGGCGATGTAAAAATCAGCGAACAGGAATACTTCGACAATGCCTTGCTTTTGGTAGCCTTTATAAGAGCCGGTGTTGAATTAGCCTTCG
>JBCNPG010000107.1:0-7848 GCA_039593445.1 Pedobacter sp. | reverse complement strand
ACAGAAGCCGTTGGCATGTTGACGATATGCCCGTTGCATAGGTAGTTGGCCAAATCGGTTAGGCCTGGGTTGTGCCCAAATAAGGCTACCTGATCGTATTCATCGTCTAGGTGGTTAATTACCTTCAACAGCGATTTGACGTCGGCTTCATAAATGGTAGGCTCCTGCTGGATATTTTCAAAGGGAATATGCCAAGCCGTTGCAAAATACTTGGCAGTAGTTAAGGCTCTTAATGCAGGGCTGCTTACAATAAGTTCGGGTATGAGCTGCTGTTTAACCAATCTTTCGGCCATTTCTGGTGCATTGCTTTTGCCTCTGCCATTCAAAGGCCTATCAAAATCCCTTAAACCTGCATTTCCCCAGTCAGATTTGGCATGCCTTATTAAAAGTAGCTGTTTTCCCATCTTAATTTTAAATGATTAAACGAACAATTGCAACAGAAATTATTCCCAAAATGTTTATCGCCAGTAATCGGCCACCCATGGCGCCGGCTTTACGTAGCGATACCATTTGCCCCGTCCACCTTTTATCGCTTTATGCGGATTTATTTCCCCATGGAAGATGATAATTTTTGCCCCTTTGGGGATAAATGGCTTTACCCAAAATGCCAAAGGAAATCTTGACACACAATCGTATTTATAGCTTGGGCACCATTCTTTTGGCCAATAGGCCAGTTTACCCTTGTCGTAAATGGCTTGCGTTAAGTATTCTTGTTCATTGCGATGACGTTTCCTGATCTCATCGAAATTTTGGAGGAAATCGTCAAATACATATCCATGCTGGCCAATTTCAAAGCGGTATACGGATGAATTGCCCGTAATGCGCCATTGCTTTTTGTAGTCTTTGATAATAAGGAAATCACCCGGATAGTCGAAAAAACAATCAATGGGAGCCACAATTACAATATCAAGATCCAAGAAAAGGGCTGTCCCCTTTAATCCATAGAGGTCTTCTTTTAGTGTAGACAGCTTTTTCCACATCCGTTCGGGAAGTCCGCCAGGCAACTCCATGGCCGGAATAGGGAAACACTGAACTTCTGGTATAATGCCTGTTTCGTCGTCGGTAAAACATACCATTTTAAAAGGATAGCTAAGGTTTCTGGTTACCATAGCATAAAGTCTATTCACGTATTCTGGGCCATATAGCTTGCCCCATTTCATGCAAAAAATGTATTTTTCAGACATTATAAGGATTTCCTTGTATTATAATAGCGCTCAAAATAAAGTTATAAATTATTAGTAACGTTATTTTGGTTCATTTTGTTCAAAGTATGCAGTTATTTGTTCTAGGCTGAACGCATTTAGACAGTTGGCGGCGGTCAGGCCTCCTTTTCTGGCAATTAAAGTGCCAAAATGCATGTCGTGGAAGCCCTCTTTGCGGTGTGCATCGGGATTGATGCACAAGAGCACCCCTTTTTCGAGTGCGTAGCGGTGCCAGCGCCAATCGAGATCCAAGCGCAGGGGATTGGCATTGATTTCTATGGCTACCCGGTTGGCCGCACAGGCATCGATTACTTTCTGGAAATCGATTTCATAACCTTTCCTGCTGAGCAATAGCCTGCCGGTTGGATGGCCCAAGATGGTGGTATATGGATTTTCGATGGCTTTAATGAGCCTGGCAGTCGCCTTTTCGCGGTCCATGCGCAAGTTGCTGTGCACAGAGGCTACTATAAAATCGAAGGTTTTGAGGATGTCGTCGCTGTAATCCAGGGAACCATCGTTCAGGATATCGCTTTCGATGCCCTTAAAAATCTTAAATGGAGCAAGTTTTTGGTTCAGCTCATCTATTTGGCGGTGCTGCGCCCAAACGCGTTCCTCGCTTAGCCCCTTGGCATAGAATGCCGATTTGGAGTGGTCGCAGATGCCTAAATAAGACAATCCTAAATTCTCTTTGCAGTAAACGGCCATTTCTTCCAAGGTATGCACGCCATCGCTCCAATCAGAGTGGTTATGTAAGGTGCCTTTAAGGTCTTTGTATTCGATGAGTTGAGGCAGCTGGTGTTTTTGGGCCAATGCTATTTCGCCCAGGTCTTCCCTCAGTTCGGGCGCGATAAAATCTAGCCCTGCTTGGGCATAAATAGCTTCTTCGCTGGCAAATGGACCATTCCCGGCCAATTCGAGTACTTTTTTTACATGGCTTTCGTTGCCGGTAAGCTTGAAATACTGCAGGTAAAAGTCTTCGTGGGGCACGATTTCCAATCGGATGTGTAGGCCAGTTTCGGTGGTAGCCGAAAACAGAGAGTCGCGTACGATTGCAAAGGAAAGGCTTTCGAAAGAAGCCAGCTGTTCTTCAGAAATGACGTCAGAGCCCAGTATGAGAACCACTTCCTCTATAATTTCGCAATTTCGCCTATAATCGCCAGCCACACTCAGCAGGGCATGGTGGTCGGTCTTGTTGAGCCAAATGGCCATGTTGGCCAAAAGTTGGTTCACGGTAGCTTCTACCTGGGCATAAAGAAATTTGCCGCTGGTGGCCATCTTAAATTCGATGATTTTTTTGATTTCTTCCTGGGTTTTTAAGCCAAAACCCTTAGCCTCGATCAGCCTGTTCTCGTTGCAGGCATAATAAAGCTCGCCCACATTTTCGATTTGGAGCTCATGCCAGATAATGCCGATCTTTTTGGGACCGATGCCTTTAATGCCCAGCATTTCTACAATGCCCGGAGGTGTCTGCGCCAAAAGCGTTTCAAGCTCCTGCATGGTGCCGGTTTGCAGCAGTTCGATCACTTTGCCCGCAATGCTTTTTCCAATACCGTCGATTTTGTCGAGTTCGTCCAAAGGTTTTTGGGCGATGGCAAAAGGCAGTTTGTCTATTTTGAAGGCAGCGTTGGCAACCGATTTGATTTTAAAGGGATTTTCTTCGTGCAGCTCCATCAGTTGAGACAGCAGTCGAAGTGTTCTGGCTATGGGTTTGTTCTCCATCGGCGTAAAAGTAAAAGTAAAATGGGAAATGTAAAAAGCTTTTTGTCTGATTAAGCACAAATGAGCCGTTTATTTGTTAAAGGATGGCAGGTCGTTGCAAATTTCATAGCCTAAAGAGATAATAGGGGGTTGATAACGGCTTCTAAGATTGAAAAATAAATGATTAGCAGATGAAAAAAACACATTGCATATGGATTGCAGCAATCTTCATGTTGGTTGCCTGTCGCAATAAACAGGTAAAGCTACAGGGCAACGAAGTAAACAAAAACCAAGCAACGGTTGTAGACAGCAGCACTTTGATCATTGCTGGCAAGCAAATTGGTGCACTTTCTTTGGGGCAGGATGCCAAAACGCTTTCCAAGTTGGGCAAGCCCAATGCCGGAGATGCGGCCATGGGCAGGGCCTGGGGCATTTGGTATGATAAAAGCGATAGTTCTATTGTAGACTATGCAGTTTATACTGCTTACAGCGATAGTACCATGCAAGCCAAAAGCATCCAACAATTGCGCACCAATTCGCCCCTGTATAAAACTACGGATGGTTTGGGCGTAAGGTCTGATCTTTCGATGCTGCGCAATGTTTATCCGGCCCTGCAGCAGTCAGATCGCTACCTCAATACAAAAACAAAAGATACCTTAACGATCTACGACGAGGTAAAGCAGGGGATTGCCTTTGAGCTGGTCAACAACAGCTGTGTTGGGGTTGTTGTGCATCCAGCCAATCAAAAAAGCAATCAAACCTACTTGACTTACGATCCCGGTTGGAAACCGATCAGGTAGGCTCGATTGCTCTTACAGTAATAGACAGTTTTTGGCCTTATTTGATTTTGATTTCGTAGTCCATCCTGGCCTGAATGCCCGAATTGACAATGGCTTTTTGCATCTGTTTGTAAAGCAGGTAGTTCTCGCCGAATTCTTTTTTGGCGAAATATACATGGGCGTTATCTTTCGCTTCGGAGATAAATGATTTCCAAGGGTCAATCTTCTCTGGATATTCAACAATTTGATAATCGCTAAGCTTAGCCTTTTTGGCTGCAGCCTTAATGGCGTCGTTAAAACTGCCCAAGCGATCGGCTAATCCAATTTTTACGGCATCTGTACCTATCCAAACATGTCCGCCGCCAATGCTGTCTACGTGGGCCTTTGTTTTTTTACGGCCATCGGCAACACGGGTAATGAAGCTATCATAAACATGGTTCACGTCATTTTGGATAATGAAGCGCTCGCCTGGTGTTAACGGACGGTTGGTGCTCATGATGTCGGCATATTGGCCGGTTTTAACCCCATCGAAGGTGATGCCCAGTTTGTTGTTCAACAGGTTTTGGAAGTTGGGAATGATGCCGAACACGCCAATAGAACCTGTAATGGTATTGGGCTGTACAAAAATACTGTCGGCCGCACAGCCAATATAGTAGCCACCAGAAGCAGCCACATCGCCAAAAGAGGCAATAACCGGCTTAACTTTTTTGCTCAGTACAATTTCGCGCCAAATCACATCGGAAGCCAGGGCGCTGCCACCTCCAGAGTTTACGCGTAAAACAATCGCTTTGATGTCGTCGTCTAAGCGCGCTTTTCTAATAGCTCTCGAAATGCGTTCCGAACCGATTTGTTCATCAGAACCCTCGCCGCCTACAATATCGCCATTGGCATAAATTACGGCTACTTGGCTCTGGCCACCTGAGGTTGATGCAGGCAGTTTTTGTGCATATTTATTTAAAGGAATGGATGTAATGGTTTCCTTTTTGTTTTTGCCCGTAATGGTTTTAAGTTCGTCAAGCACCTCGTCTTTGTAGCGTAGGCCATCTACCATTCTGTAGGCCAAGGCATCTTTAGGTTGCTGTATCTTGTAATCGTTGGCTAAAATTGCCAAGCTGTCGGTGCTTATTTTTCGGTTTTGCGAAATGCCTTGCAAAAAGGTTTGGTAAAGTCCGTTTACATAAGCGGTAACCTGTTGGCGGTTGTAATCGCTCATTTTGGTATTGATGAAAGGCTCTACCGCGCTTTTGTAGTTGCCTACACGGATAATCTGGGCCTCGACGCCCAATTTGTCCAACGCGCCTTTGAAGAAAGTAAGTTCGGAGCTAAATCCCTTAAATTCGAGTGCGCCTTGCGGATTGAGGTATACTTTATTGGCTACCGACGCCAGGTAATAGGCACCTTGGCTGTACACCTCACTGTAGGCAATGATCGGTTTTTTGCTTTCCTTAAAGTCGAGCAGGGCATTCCTTACTTCGAGCATGGTTGCCATGCCTGCATTCGGCGCACTTACATTCAAGTAAATACAATCGATTTTATCGTCGGTTTTGGCGGCTTTTAGGGCCTTGATCAAGTCGTAAAATCCAATGCCTTTTACATCGCTTCCGCCAATGATAGGCAAGCCTGCCAAAGAATTGTTCGGTGTACGTTCTGTAATGGCTTGGTCCAGGTCTATGTAGAGCACAGAGTTGCTTTTTACCTCAACGGTCTTCTCTTCGCCTATAGAGCTGATTGCTCCGAAAATGACCACCATAAAGAGGATAACCAGTACTACGGTAGAAATAATAATGCCGATAACCGTAGCAAAAACGTACTTAAAAAAGTCTTTCATAAAGAGATTTAAATATTAATTTGTAAAGATATAAAACCAATTCGCATCTTATAGTAAATTTGCCATCGCGATTTAAAATAGCACGTAACTGGAAAATATGAGTTTAGATGTAAAAAAAGCCTATTTGTTACTGGGCAGCAATTTGGGCGATAGGCAATTATATCTAGCAAGGGCTTGTGCCTTGATTGCCGATGAAGTGGGCGAGGTTTTTGAACAGTCGGCTATTTACGAAACCGAAGCCTGGGGCAAAACCGATCAGCCTGGCTTTTTGAATATGGCCTTGGCGGTTAACACTACTTTCAGTCCATTGGAACTATTGCATAAAGTATTGGAAATCGAGCAAAAACTGGGACGGGTAAGACACGAAAAGTGGGGTGCGAGACTGATTGATATCGACATTATTTTTTACGGAGACGAAATCGTGGATATCAAGGATGAACTGCAGATCCCACATCCGGAAATGCAGCGCAGAAAATTTGTTTTGCAGCCTTTGGCAGCCATTGCACCCGATTTGGTACACCCTGTATTGCGCCAAACCATGACTGAACTTTTAGGCCAATTGGCAGATTCTTTGTCGGTAAAGATAATTTCTTAGCTTTGGTAAAATGATTAACTCTAACAAAAACAACGAGCCTTTAGACCTGTCGTATTTGCGGGAAATGTCTGGAAACAGCGCCGAATTCATCATTGAAATGCTCGATGCCTTTAAAAAACAGACGCCGATCTATTTGGCAGAACTTGAAAATGCGGTAGAGGCGGCCGACTGGAAGAAGGCATCGGAGTGCGCGCACAAAATGAAGCCTACTTTTTATTATGTGGGCAGGGAAGACGTGCGCGACCATATGCAGGACATTGAGCGTAACGCACGCGAGCTAAACGATATTCCCGGCATACAGTTGGCATTTGAGCAGGCTAGGGCTTTTATCAACGATGTGCTTTACAGGCAATTGGACGAGGCAAAAACACAGCTCGAAAAAGAGCTTTAAACCCCATTAATTCTCTTTTGTGGCGCTGCTCCTGAAGTGGAAAATGGAAAGCGCAATGTACAGCACCAGTACAAAAGGTATGGCTGTAAACCTCAAAAAGGCAATAAGTACAGTTGCAAGGATTAAAAAGATGAATTTGAACTTGTTCTTTGCCCAGGTCAGTTGCTTAAACTTCAACGAAAAAATCCTGATTTCGCTAACCAGCAAAAAGCTGTTGATGGCAATAATGGCCAGCAATAAAATGCTCGATCCGATCACTGCCGGATAATCTTGGGCAATAAAGGGCAATGAAATGATAAACAAAGTGTTCATCGGTGTATTCAGGCCTATGAATTCTTCGGTTTGCCTTTCGTCTATGTTAAACTTGGCTAGGCGCAGGGCCGAGAATACCGTGATGATAAAACCCAGATAAGGCAGGTAGGCCGAACTGAAATCGCTGGCCTTGAGCAGCTGGAACATCACTACGCCTGGCAAAAAGCCAAAGCTCACCATATCTGCCAATGAATCCAACTCTTTTCCTATGGCCGATTTTACATGGAGCAAACGCGCTACCATGCCGTCAAAAAAATCGAAAATCCCAGAGAGCAGTACGAAATAAGCGGCGGTAAACAAATCGCCGTTAAAAGCAAATACAATGCCTATGCAACCGGAAAAAAGATTGGCACAGGTAATGGCGTTAGGGATATGCTTTTTCATCTGGAGCAAAAGTAAAAAGTTGAAAGTTTAAAGTCAAAGCTTTTCACTTTCAACTTTCAACGCTTGTTAGCCATTCATGGCCATTAAAAATTCTTCGTTTGATTTTGTTCCCTTGATTTGGGCTTGGACCAGTTCCATGGCTTCTTGGCTGTTCATGTCGGCCAAATGGTTGCGCAAGATCCAAATTCTCTGCAGGCTTTCGCGGTCAAGCAACAGATCGTCTCTACGTGTACTCGAAGCGGTAATATCGATGGCAGGGAAGATGCGTTTGTTAGCCAATTTGCGGTCTAACTGAAGCTCCATGTTACCCGTACCTTTAAATTCTTCGAAGATTACCTCATCCATTTTAGAGCCTGTATCGGTTAGGGCTGTAGCCAAAATGGTTAATGAGCCGCCTTTTTCGATGTTACGCGCCGCGCCAAAGAAACGTTTTGGTTTATGCAGGGCATTGGCATCAACACCACCCGACAGGATTTTGCCTGAAGCTGGTGCCGTAGTGTTGTAGGCTCTGGCCAAACGGGTAATCGAGTCTAATAAGATCACTACATCGTGGCCGCATTCTACCAAACGTTTAGATTTTTCCAATACGATATTGGCAATTTTCACGTGGCGTTCGGCTGGCTCGTCGAATGTAGAGGCAATTACTTCAGCCCTTACGC
>JBCNPG010000106.1:0-7849 GCA_039593445.1 Pedobacter sp. | reverse complement strand
ATAGTACTTTAATGCGTTTGCATTTTGTGATGTACCCATTGCCAGCAGAAATGCAGCTGCGAGAGCGAAGAGGCCGAAGCCAGTTTTGAACTTTTTCATTGTAGAGAGGTTTTGTTAGATCAATGCTTACTCTTTTTTACAGGTTTTCGGCTACCCCTGAGAGTTTATAAAGGGAATTGAGTAAACGGCGTTTCCGTTTAGTGCAGGTAAAGGCCTTGCTCGGTTTGGCCGGTTGGCGTGTCGTCGTCATTGTAGATGTTGGCGCAGACGTCATTAACCGTTGGGTCGCAGTCAGAGGAAGGATTTACGATAGTCTGACCTGGAGCAAAACGATAGTACTTTAATGCGTTTGCATTTTGTGATGTACCCATTGCCAGCAGAAATGCACTTGCCAGGGCGAAGAGGCCGAAGCCAGTTTTGAACTTTTTCATTGTAGAGAGATTTTGTTGGATTGATGCCTACTCTTTTTTACAGGTTTTCGGCTTGCCCTGTTTGGCCAAAATCTTTATGGAAGTTTTTTTAAGTCGTAAGTGGTAACAGTGTTGTTCTTTGAATAAATAGCTAATAAAGTGTTTCCTCTAATGGTGAAATCAAGAAGCTGGAGTCCGGCAGATCCGGGTAGCATGAAGCTGTATTTGTATTTTCCGTTTGATTGGTAATAAACGTCTATTGTCGCATTGTCTATGCCCTGGTTGTCAGCCTTGATTCTAGAGTATACGTAAAGGTTTTTTTGATCCAAACATGCCCTGTAATTGGTGAACTTCGGTGCACTGCTGTAAGTAGCAGTTTTATGCCTTCCCTGTGATGCTTTCTGTGTTGAAAATGTGGTGGTGGAAATCGTATCCACGGTTTTACTCCGGTATACTAAGTTTAGGTTTGTATCGAGGCAGATAATCGAATTGAACAGCCGATAGATCATAAACAGCTTTCCAGAAGAAGGATTATATAAGAAGTTCGATTGTGTTGAAAGGCCTAATTCATGCTTCAAGATCGAAAGGTTATTTTCAGTATTAATGACATTGCCACTCTCGTCGATTTTGGTAAGCAAATAGTCTTTCTCTTTAAGGGAAAATGCCCGAACGATAAATCTGTTTTGGCTGAATTCGATTGCATCTGCAAATGGCGGGGTTTTTACCAACGTCGTTATTACGCTATCGGTTCTGGCCAAAGCTGTTGCGTATATAGCATGACTATTTCCTGCAAATACCTTGATAAACGGGCTGTCGACAATGATCTTTGCATTGTTTCTTATATCTGAATCGACGCTAAACATCAAGTATCTAAACTTGGATAGATTAAGGTCTGCTTCAAGAATAGTAGTGGGAGTTTTTGTTCTAAGGAAAACTGAGTGTCTGGTGCTTCCAATGATTGCGGTTGCAAGTAGTGGTGAAGAGGCGTTGTATTTTATCGTGGCAACTTCAAGAAAGGTCCTTTTAAAGCCATTGGACCTATTGTTTGCAAGTTTGATAAAGCCCAGCCCTGAAACGGCTAATGCAGGAAGTACTATTGTCAGAATTAACAGTTTTAACTTTTTCATGCCGGTTCTATTTTAGGAAGCTCACTCTTTGTACGAACAAGTACTTCGGATGGTAATAAGATGTTCAGAATGCCGAGGATGATGAATGCCAGGTTGAATATTATGTGGCCCTGCCAATCCAATTTGAATATTGTTCTGCCATTCCACATTATTCCATGGCCGAAAATGCCACCACACGCACAAGGGATATAATAACTGAAGTTGAGCAGGACGATTAGGTAAGTCGTGAATGCCACCATCAAGGCAAGGCTAAAATAGAGGCCAACTCTCTTTGTTTTTTCAGCCAGAAGGAGACCGACCAAGACGAATTCAATAGCAGGTAATGCTATCGCAACAATGGTCGCCAGACTGCCAATGAGCGGAGATTTTGAAAGCTGTACAACGGTTTCCTGGAAATCGAAAACCTTGCTAAGCGCTGTGTATCCCCATAACAGTATAAAGGCACCGGCGCAGAAGTCTTGAAATAACAAACGTGATCGCATTGAGCAGATATTTAAGGGTGGATGAAAGAACTATTCTTTAATCTATTTCCAATCTGAATGCGGGTTTAAGGACGGGTAGGATATTAACTATGTTAAAATTGTATATGTTAAAGAGCGTGACTTGCTCACTACTATTTAAAAAATGGAGTACTTTGATAATTGATAAACTATGCCTTAATCTTATAAATCCGCACCTATTCCCTTCGAAATCCTAATCATAAGATTAAGGCATGAAATCACATTACTTTAATCCAGTCGGACAAAAACATGTCGGAAGGATCGTTGTCGTGTTTGTCGTTGTGTTAGTAGTTGTTGTATCAGGTCCATCGTTCGCAATGGTATAGCCATTATTGTTGGTGAAACTGAAGACGGTCTTTCTAGCCGAATGTAATTTTTGTTTTTGCTTCATGGTGTAAGGGTTTAATTAAATACTAACCAAATATAATCACAGTACATACGATTAGAATCCTGCCATGTGTAGATGTGCGTTTCGGTTATGTGAAAGTGAAGTTCGCTTATGTGAAAAATCTAAAACCAGTTTGAAAATGGCCCAAAACAAATTAAGAAGACGAATTTGGAGACATAGTCTCGCCATTATTTGTGTTATTCTTTATGAACAAGGAATCAATTTTCTTTTGTTTAAGAGACTTTATGTTGTAATTCCAATAGTATATTATCTCATAGAGGTACCTTTTTTTTACTTGACCAGTTTTATCATTATGCCCATGTGGTTTGGCAGTTTAAAACGGAAGGTCACAGCAATTTTATTCCTTATAGGTTTTATTGCGCTCTTTATTTTCCTTCAATACTGCGCCGGGATTTTTGCTATATATTACTCTAAAGGGAAATTGGAGTTTGACGCAAGTTGGGCAGGTGTACTGCACACTTTAGGCAGAGGTGTTTATATCATAGGCTTGGCTTTTTTCTATTATCTGGGCAGACGCGGCATTCAAAAGGAAGTCGAAAAGAACCGTGAGTTGCAATTGGAAAACGACCTCCTCAAATCAAAAGTCGATTCCCACATGGTCTTCAACACCATGAACCTTGCACACGGCATTGTAGAAGAAGTTTCACCAGAAGGCGCAGAAGCAATCGAGCGGGTATCAAGGCTCATGGAATATGCGCTGGGGCCTTCAGATGAAAGAGGCTTCGTTCCACTTGAAGTGGAACTGAAGAATGTAGCCGAATATGTGGAGCTGATCAAAATGCGTAAGAAAGGCCAATGCCATATTGACTTCAAGCTCGACACGTCCAATGCATCAAATGGGCTAGTAATCCCGCCGGTAATCTTGATCAAAATGGTGGAGAACGTCTTCAAGCACGGCAACCTGAAATTGGAAGACGACCCGGCGACAGTTGAAATATCATGCGTCGGCAATGTGCTAAAACTAAACACTTATAACCCGCTTAACACCGGACATGCGCCCAAGGGGTTCGGCATAGGAATGACCAGCATACAGCAAAGGCTAGACAGCCTCTATCCAGGCAAATTCAACCTGAAAACCATAAAAACAGAAACCTCATTTTACCTCACCTTTGATATTGAACTATAATGAAAGGATATGCTATTGACGATGATTACCAAGCCGTAATGCTTGTCTGCAAATACATTGAACGGCATCCCGATCTTGACCTGGTAGGTTTTGAGACCGATCCGGTTGTTGCCCTTGAAAAGATCATGTCAGGTGAAATCAAAACCGATGTATTGTTTCTGGACATCGATATGCCGGGCATCACCGGTATCGAGTTTGCAGAGAAGGTCAAAGATTTTGTCTTCGTAGTATTTGTAAGCGTGAAAAGGGAGCAGGCACACATTGCCTATGACCAGAACGTCGTAGATTTCGTAGCAAAGCCGTTTTCTTTTGAGCGCTTCGGACAAGCGGTCAAGCGGGTAAGGGAAAGACAGATGCTTAAGGCATTGGAAAAAGGAAGTTCCTCAACCAAGGTAGCGCTTAACAACGGTGGCAAGGGCCAGCTAGTCTACGTGGAGAAAGAGGACATAATCTATATCATGTCCGCTTCGAATTATGTAAACGTGTATTTTACCAATAGGGAACCGCTCAAGTTTGTTTACAAGCTATCCGATTTGGAGATCCTGCTGATGGGTGCAAATTTCATGAGGATACATAAGTCCTATATCGTCAACATGAACAAAATAGAGAGCATCGACGGCAATACAGTGAAATTGGCTAACAAGGGTGTGGCCGAAGTGGGGAAGAGCCGTAGGGAAGAGTTTATGAAAAGGATTGGCCGGTAGGAATTACCGGCCAGTCCTATGGCGGTTTATACGGCGAGCTTGCCAGCAGCCTTCTTTTTGATGTCCTTTTCAAGGTAATAGTAGATCACCGTTTCATGGGTTCTCTGGGAATCCTGGAAAAGCCTGTTGACATGCATGTGGAGCAGCGATCCGAAAATCAGACAGCGCTCATGCAGGTCGGAATAGCTCCCAAGAGTTTCAATGAAAGAGCCAGTGAAGGCAACAAATCGTTTGGTGGCTTCGGCGTCTAACAGCGGAGATCCCTGCTGGCTGAATTTTTGGTATTCTGCATTAAGCGCTTTGAACTGTTTGGGGCCTAATCCATGTTCCTTTGCAAAGTTTGCAGCATTAGACAGTATAATTGCATTCAACAGTTCTTTTTCTATTATGCCGGACCTATCTATGCTGCCGATGAGGCTGCAACAAAGCTTGTATTTATCTGTATCAGAGAAATTGAACATCAATAGCCGCAAGACATAGCAGCTGTCGGCCTCGAAATGGCGTTCGACCTTTTCCATGTTTGCACTGCCATACCTGGCAATCTCCCTTTCGTATGTCCTGATAACTATGTCAGAAACCGTGCCCAGCTTAAGCCTATGCTCCAATATCCCTGCCAAAGATGCTGTTATCAGTTGCGCATGTTTTTCGCTGTGCAACCTCAGCCTCAGCCTGATATGGTGCCCGTTTTCATTATAGCGGATAAAAAACCAGTTTTTTATCTTCAGGTCATGCATTTTCAGCAGCGTTGTTACTGCGTCGGTGAGGATGTCGTTGGTTCTGATCTGATGGCAGAAGATTTCAAAATAGAGCCAGTCCTTTCCCGGCATGATCTTCTTTTCAACGGAGCATTCGCCATCTGCTATGCGCCCGGTTTTCGGCGTCCGGTAAATTTCGTGGCCATGGTGCAGGCTCAGCATGTACTGTGCCACATAGGGCTGTCCCCGTTCATCGATGACCTTGCTTTCTTCGGGGACGATTGACTCCTCCAGATGGAGCGTTCCGTTTCTTGATAGCATTGTCCAAAGTTCTTTGAGGTCTTCTGGATTGCCTGTGTCGACACAAAGCGCCTGGTCTCCCTTAACGACCTTTACAAATCCCCTGATGCCATTGTCCAGAAAATGGTCGGTAAGCAATGTCTGGTAATCCTTGGTAGGCCTTTGGCCAAAGCTCGAATAGTCCAATCTCCACGTCGCAGGGGAGACGATGATATTCTTATATTGAACCCTTGGATAAAATGCAAGCCCCGGTATCCTGTCTATCAGTCTCAGGTAAAGATTCTTATGGGTGCCCTGGTGCTGCAGATCGCAAAAGAGCCGAAAGGCAGGCAAGTCGCTCAGCAGGTAATTGTAGGCCGAAGCAAGCTTTGGAACCAGTCTTTTGCCAGACTGCGCGGATCTTAAGACCAGTTCGTTTCCAACTACCGAAACCTGTATCTCGTCAAAGGATATAGAGGCCTCGTCTGTAGGATCGTAGTTCAATATGTTAAGGTGGTGGCGGTAGACCGGCAGCCGCCTGTTGACGTTGTCTACCCGGTTTCCAACCATATAGCCGATATCAAACAATATTACATCCGGGTTGGCTTCTTGTTCCCTAAACGCAATGTCCCGACTGAGCGCATGAACCGGTTCCAGTGCCAAAGTGAACCGTCCCAAAAGCGAATTCGCCGTTGCCCCGCCGATATGTTCTATCTGTAACAGGCCGTTTGCTTCGGAACATAGAATGGGAACGCTGTTTGGCAAGGGGGCTTTGCTGGTGTTCTGAGTAACAGGAATGTTTTCAAGGTCGATGACCGATGCGTTTCTTGAAACCAGTTCGGGAAGTAATAGCCTTAAAGTAGGGCTAATGCCATTATCCGCTTCCTTTTTGCCAGCCCTTTGCAGCTGGAGGATGAGTTCGGACGATAGCAGCGAATTGTCAAGGCCGCCATAGCTTACCCCAAGCTCGGGATCGAGCGCCTCCATCAATTTCACTTCCTGGTCGCCAAACTTTTTCCGGTAGTCTTTAATGAACTGTAACAGTTCAGGGGATTCGTAGGATGGTAGCAGCTGGTGAAGTCTTTCGACCAAAGCTGGCAAATGGCGGAACGGATATTCGTCTACATCTCCGCCGACTTTCTTTCTTTCCGCAATGACGTAATCCTGGGCCGTACGGGATGCCTTGAAGCTTATCCTTTTGAAATAGTCCATGCCGATGATGTTGGGTTGAAATTCTGAGATCAGCAACTGGTCGATGAACATGTTTTCCAGGAAGAGCTCCCTTTCGACACTTTCCGGCAACAGTTCCATCAGCGCCGAGATCGGAGTAGGAGACTTGCAGGCCTCCAACAACTGAAGCTGCAGTTCGTTTTTTGGAACTTCGGCAATCTCGTATACGCCATTGAAGCAATAGATGTAGCGCATACCTTCTTCGGTAAAATAATAGGTTGAATTCGCCATTAGCCTTGCGTTTGAGCTGGTTATTTCTTCGAAGGATATGTCGAGCTGGTCCTTGCAGGACCAGTCGCAATAACGGTGAAGCACCTGGCTGTTGGCAATGGTCAATTTTGATGAAGGGGTACCGGTGAGCTGGGCGAACCCCAATCCCGCGAAGCTTCCATATGGAGTTGCCCTATATCTTGCCCTATTAAAGTATTTCCAAACGGTGTGGACGTAGCTGTCCTCCATTTTCAGCAACTGCTCATATTCGAGGTCTTTTACAAGCTTGTGGAATTCCGGCGAAGAGTTGGCTATCGAGCTTTTCAGGTCTTCCCAACAATCCTTCAGGCTGTCCTTAAAACTGAGCTGCGGGGTACGGAAGACAATATTTGGGTTTATCTGCAATTTCATGTTATCAAGATTGCAAATGGTAGCGCCTCTTGACAATTAATTTGTGTCAAAAGACCTGAGACTTATGTGAAAGGCTGTTTGGATTATGTGAATGCACCGGTTGGTATGGGACGGTTTACACGGCCTTACAAGAATATCAAACGTTTTTCTCGGAATACTTCCAATTTTGTCTAACCGACTGCGCAATATAGGGTAGGAAACAGCGTTTTTAAATGGCTTTTTGGGTGGTTTCCAGTTATTTTGACGGGTGTTTTTCCCCTGACGTGTTCGGGTGTATTTCCTGTTTTTTTGACTGAAAAGAATTTGCTTTGACCTGTAATTTTAGGTGTTTGAAGCCTAGGTTGTATATAGTAGCAGCACGACATTATAAATAGGAAATAAATATAATTGTTTCTTTGCTGATTTAATTTCCAGCAGCTTTATGCTTTGTCACAAAGGCATCACATCATCCCGAGTTTGCGTTTCAGCTCATCGTTTTCCTTTTGGAGCTTTTCAATAAGATGGTCTTTTTCCTCAAGCATTTTCTCGTAGAAACCTTCAAGTTTGTCATTGCTGTGGAAGTTGAAAGTCCCGTCGTTACCGTTCTGTTGATAGATTGTAAGTATTACGCCGCCCAGGTTCGCCTCCTTGAAAATCCTGATCGGGCAGCCCAGTACATCTGCAATTTTCTCCAACGTTTCGTCATCTACAAACTCGTTTTTTTCGATTTTGGAAAGGTCCTGTTGGGACATGCCAATCTCTGAAGCCA
>JBCNPG010000105.1:0-7877 GCA_039593445.1 Pedobacter sp. | reverse complement strand
TCAGACTTGGATGCCGCTACCAAATCGGTACTAGATAAAGGTGCACGTAACGTAGAGATGTTGAAACAAGCACAGTTCTCTCCACTAACCGTAGAGAAACAAGTTGCCATCATCTATGCAGGTACCAAAAACCTGATGCGTAGCGTACCAGTTGATAAAGTAAAAGAATTTGAAACTGAGTTCCTGCAATCATTAGAATTGCGTCATCCTGAGACTTTGAAAGCTTTGAAAGCCGGAAAATTCGATGACGAGATTACTGGTGTGTTAGATACAGTTGCAAAAGAGATTTCAAGTAAATATTAATTATAGTATTGAGAATAGCGTATAGCGTATTGAGTAATCAGTCGCCATACGCCATACTCACTACGCTATACTAAGAGATGGCCAATTTAAAAGAAGTAAGAAATCGTATATCGTCGGTACAGTCAACCCAACAGATCACCAAAGCCATGAAAATGGTATCGGCTGCCAAGTTGAAGCGTGCTACCAATGCCATTATACAATTACGTCCGTATGCAACCAAGTTGAAAGAGATCTTAGGAAATCTTTCGGCTAGTTTAGAAGGAACTTCCTCGCCTTTTATCCAAGAGCGCGAGCCTAACAAAGTGCTGATTGTAGCCGTATCATCAAACCGTGGTTTGGCGGGTGCATTCAACATGAACGTAATTAAAACTGCCAACAATTTAATTGCCGAGAAATATAGCGAGCAGTTGAAAAAAGGTAATGTAAGCATTGTTGCTATCGGTAAAAAGACACAGGATTTCTACGAAAAACGCAACTACAACGTGATTGGCAATAACAATGACGTGTATGCTGACCTGTCTTTCGAAAACGTGACCAAAATTACCGAAGCCATTATGGCCGGTTTTGAGAAGGGCGAATTCGATAGGGTGGAAGTGGTTTACAACCGTTTCAGAAATGCCGCCGTACAGATTCTAACTACCGAGCAGTTGTTGCCATTGCCTAAGTCGGAAGAAGTAGCTAAAGATGCCAAAGCTACAACCAATGTAGATTATATTTTAGAGCCAAGCCAAGAAGAGATCGTATCGCAATTGATCCCTAAATCAATCAAGATCCAATTGTACAAAGCGGTGCTTGATTCTCACGCTTCTGAGCATGGTGCACGTATGACCTCTATGGATAAGGCTACCGAAAATGCCGGTGATTTGCTAAAAAACCTCAAATTGGCCTACAACCAGGCCCGTCAGGCAGCTATTACAACCGAGTTGACCGAGATTGTGAGTGGCGCGGCCGCATTGAACGGATAAGCAGTTAACCGTATTAGTTAGCAGTTACAGGTTTGCGTGTCGAACCCATAAAATATAAAAACCCTCTCCAGCTTGGCGAGGGTTTTTTGTTGATATTGCTGATTAAAATCTAAAATTATCATAAGTTTGTTGGATTGTAATCCAGCATGCTAATGTTTTCGCTGGCTTGTAAATAAGCATAACATGAAAAAAACGATATTTTGGCTATTGAGCCTGATGCCTTTTTTGGCCCTAGCCCAAACTCCGGCAAGAGATTATACCAATGCTATTTTATGGCAACAGTACAGTGGCGAGTATCGGGCTTTGTCTTTCCAGGCCTATAACTTCGCCCGCTTGTCTTTAAAGGAGGCCTTATGGAACCAGGCCAACGGCAAGCCTAATTGTGTAATTGTGGATGCCGATGAGACGATTTTAGACAATTCGGCTTTTCAGGGCCATGAAGTCAAAAATGGCGTAAGCTATGTACAGGCCGATTGGACCAAATGGACCAGCCTGGCCGCCGCCGATACAGTACCTGGAGCCTTGGCGTTTTTAAAGTTTGCAGCCAGTAAAAACGTAGAAACCTTTTATGTAACCAACCGCGATGAAGCCGATCGCGTGGGCACCTTAAAAAACCTGCAAAAATTCGGATTTCCTTATGCCGATGAAGCGCACCTGATTTTAAAGACGACCACCTCGGATAAAGAGCCACGCCGTCAAAAAATTGCAGAAAAATACAATATCTTGTTGCTGTGTGGCGATAACCTGAGCGATTTTTCGAATGTTTTTTACCGCGAAGGCAAAGATGTGAAAGCGCAAGTAAATGCCATGCAGCGCGAGTTTGGCACCCGTTTTATCGTATTGCCTAACCCCATGTACGGCGATTGGGAAAAACAGCTGTATCAAGGCGACAAGCTGAAAGAGGAAGATCGCGCCAAACAAAGATTTGAAAAGCTAAAAAGTTATTAATTGGTTGTTTTGTAAGCAATAAATATTATTTTTGTCGTATCATTTTTTAACCCAGAAAATCATGGATCAAAAACAAGCGCAAGAAAGAGAACAAAGCATGGAAACCGCTAACCAACCGGGTATTTATAAAACAATTCTAGTTGGCGTTTTAGTAAGCATTCTAGGTGTTTACCTACGTTTTGCCTTCGATGCTACCTGGCTTTCTATTTTATCTTGGGTAATCCTATTTATAGGTTCTTTCATCTGCTGCAAAGCGGTTTTCAAGATTCTAGACGCTAAATAAGTCAACATACTTTAAAAAGAAAGTCTACATTGGTTTTGCCGATGTAGACTTTTTTGTTTTGTAGCATTCTGTTGCTGGTCAGAGGGGCAGGGGTTACCTTTTGCCTATTCGGGCATTAATGGATACCTAATCAGCTGAACCAAGGTAAAACAAATGGCAGGGCCAATAGCGCGCAAGGCTTATGCCTCAACATAACCATTTTTAAAACCACGGGTTCTATGAAAAAATATTTAGTGTGTATAGCCATCATCGGATTGATGTTTGGCTGTAATTCGGACAGAAAAAACAGCTTGTCGACCGAAAGCGTAGCCACCCTCGATTCGGCTGCGGTTGCTTCCGATACGATGGCAACGGCTAAAATCATTAAAACGGCCGATATGCGCTTCCGCGTAAAAGACGTGCAACAAACCAAGGAGCAGCTGGGCGCGGTCCTTAAAGCCCAGGGCGGAACGGTTGCCGAAGTCTCTATCCAAAGCCAGATCCAGGAAAGCGATAAGGTAAAGTACAGCAGCGACTCGCTCAAAGAAATCACCTCCTATCGCAAAGAGGGATTGATGGTGGCCAAAGTACCTTCTGAAAAACTCGACGACTTTACCAATACCGTAGCCAAAATGGCTGTGTTTGTAGATCAGCAATCGATGAAAATGGACGACCAAAGCATTGCTTACCTAGCCAATAGACTGAAAGCCCAAAATAGACAAAAAGTAATCAAGCAACTGGATCAAAGCAAGAAAAGCCGCGATGCCGAAACCTCGTTTTACATCAGCGATGATTATATCGACAAACGAATCGAAAACATCAACATCGATAATCGGGTAAAGTTTAGTACCATCACCCTCAGTTTTTACCAGAACAATACGGTCAGCACCTGGATTGTGGGCAATGATAACTTGTATAGCTACCGTCCGGGTTTCTTTCAGCGCCTGGGCTTAAACATAGCCGATGGCTGGACCTTCTTTAAGGAGTTTTTATTGGGACTTTCTAAATTATGGGCATTAATCGTCTTCGGATTATTGATTTTCTTAGGCATCAGGACTTACCTGCGAAGAACTAAAAAGGCATAATTTATATCCCGGATGGCTTCGCCGTTCGGGATTTATTTAACCCGTTTCTTGTTGTCGCTCACAAAAGCTTCCCAGCCAGAATATGATTTGCCGGTGGCCACTGCACCTACCCGCTGAAACGAATGGCAAACGGCAACGGCCAAGCCATCGGTGGCATCTAAAAATTCGGGCGTTTCTTTAAAGTTCAATAGCCGCTGCAACATCGAAGCTACTTGTTCTTTGCTGGCGGTACCCTTGCCGGTTATCGACTGCTTGATCTTTCTTGGCGCGTATTCGGTTACCGAAATATCCCTCGATAAAGCCGCCGCCATGGCAATACCCTGAGCCCTGCCCAATTTAAGCATCACCTGAACGTTTTTTCCATAAAAAGGAGCTTCAATGGCCAAAGTGTCTGGCTTAAATTCGTCAATAAGTGCAATGGTTTTGGCAAAAATGCGTTGTAGTTTCAGAAAATGATCGTCTAAATGACCCATTTTCACCACCCCCATGCTCAGCAGCTCCATTTTGTTTCCTTTTTCCAAAATCACACCATAGCCCATGATTGCCGTTCCAGGGTCGATGCCCATGATAATCCGTTCCTTTTTTTCAGCCAACATACAACAATATTAAGCATATTTGCACACACAAAAGGGAAAAACTTGACTGCAGGCCATAAAAAAATATTATCCATCTTTTTCAAAATTGCGATCGTAGTTTTTGCATTTTGGTTCATCTATCACAAACTCATTGCCAATAACGATCTTAAAAAGGCTGTCGCTATCGCCAGATCCCTGCCTAAAGTCCAAATTTGGACTGTGCTTTCGATAGTGGTGTTGCTGATGTTCGTGAATTGGGGCTTAGAAGCAGTTAAATGGAAGCGGCTGGTGAGGCAGGTAGAAGCCATAAACCTATGGAAAGCTATCGAATCGGTCTTTTGTGGCTTAACTTGGGCAGTATTTACTCCAAACAGAATAGGCGAGCTGGGCGGACGCGTATTTTTCCTTTCGCCCAAAAGAAGGATCATTGGCATAGTGGCCATGACCGTTGGCAATATTGGGCAGCTGGTACTTACCAATGTGTTCGGTACCATTGCGGTTTGCATCTTCGTGTATCGCTTTACATCGATTGATTATCGGTTGTTTTTGGCATTATGCGCCATCGCCATTGCCTTTTGCCTGTTCTTTATTATATTTTTCTTTAACATCAGGTGGTTGAACGGTATTTTGCTGTCGATGCGTTTTACGCGGAAATACAAAAAATTCTATACCATTTTGGCCAGGTACAGAAAAGCCGAACTGTTTAAGATCCTGTTGCTGTGTTTGGCGCGCTATGCGGTGTTTAGCACACAATATTTCATCATGTTCTTGTGGCTGATACCTGAGCTACACTTTTTAGATATCCTGATGCTGGTTTGTATCTTGTTCTTTGTACAATCGTCATTGCCCTCGCTTGATTTGCTGGATATCGGCATCAGAAGCGTTACAGCCTTGTTTTTCTTTAAGTACGTTACCGATCAAAATACGGCAGTGGTAGCCTGTATTGCCAGTATTTGGCTCATTAATATCATTATTCCTGCTATATTAGGATCTTATTTCGTTTTTAAACTCAATTTTTTTGGAAGTACTCAACGCAATTAATTATTTCTCTATTTTTCTAACGCTCATCTACATGGCTGTGGTCGGAATTTTTATTCGGGGCTGGGCCAAGATCAAGCCTTTTAAGCGCCATGCCACACAGGGCAAAACAATGGTATCGATATTGATTGCCGCCCGTAACGAAGAGGGCAACATCGGGTTTACGCTCGATGATATTTTGGCGCAGGATTATGACAAAAGCCTTATGGAAATTATCGTCATCGACGATCATTCGACCGACCAAACGGCATCGATTGTACGCAACTATGCAGATCGTGGGGTTAAACTGATCCAGCTCAATGAGTCGAATACACTGAACTCATATAAGAAAAAAGCGATCCAAACGGCTATTGGCCAATCGACAGGCAAATTGATGGTTACCACAGATGCCGATTGCAGGATGGGACCACAATGGCTCAGTGCCGTGGTTGATTATTATGAGACCAAGGGCTACAAAATGATTTCTTCGCCGGTAGCTTATTTTGAGGAGAAAAACATGTTTGAAAGGCTACAGACCTTGGAGTTTTCGTATTTGATCGGACTAGGTGCTTCTACCATTGGCAACAATAATCCGAGTACCTGCAATGGAGCCAATCTGGCTTACGAAAAAGAGGCTTTCTTTAAGGTGGGAGGCTTTACGGGCATTGACGATTTGGCCTCGGGCGATGATGAATTGCTGCTGCACAAAATGGCTGCGATTTACGAGGGCAAAATCGGTTTCCTGAAAAATAGAGAGGCCATCGTGTATACTCATGCCAAACCTACGCTGCGCGAATTGATAGCGCAACGCAAGCGTTGGGCTTCTAAAAGCACACGTTACAAGGATAAATTGGTGATTAGTATAGGGCTAAGTATTTGGTTGTTCAATGTCAGCATCATCATTAACTTGTTGTTGGCTATTATTTTTCCGCAGAGCGAAAGCCTTTGGTACTTGGCCGTTCAGTTACTGAGTAAACTACTTATAGAAATTGTGTTCCTAAGCCGTGTAACCAGTTTCTTTAAAAGAAAACAATTGTTAGCTTTACTACCTGTACTTAATCCTTTTCATATTCTCTATTTCATCTATATCGGCATTGCCGGAAATAGTGGAAAATACAACTGGAAAGATCGTATGGTTAAATAGCAATGAGCAACAACAGCCCTTCAAAAAAAATATGGAACCGGTTTAGGCGCAATAAAATGGCCTTTGGCGGACTTATATTTATTGCGCTGTTGCTGATCATGGGTGTTTTGGGTTATTTGATTACACCAGACAAAACGCCTTATGCCAACGACATGCATCTGCAGCTGAACAACAAAAAACCCGGACGTACTTTCGAGTTCTTGGTCATCAGCCATAAAAAGAACATCAAAAAAGTTAATTTTTTGCAGCTGATGCTCTACGGACAGGAAGCCGACTCGAAAAGCATTCCGATAACTTCTTATCGCCAGGTAGGTAACAAGGTTTATGTGCGCGAATACATCGGCGACGATGAACGTGCAGAAGAGACCGTTTATCCATTTGTTGCCGAAAAAGATCACTACAAACAAACCTTTTACCTGGGTACAGACATGTATGGGCGCGACTTGCTCAGTCGGTTGATCTTGGGCATTCGTGTTTCGCTTTCCGTGGGGTTGATGGCCGTTCTGATTTCTCTGTTTATTGGTGTAGGATTGGGCGCTATTGCGGGTTATTTTGGGGGGAGGATAGATGCCATCATCAGCTGGTTTATGAACGTGATCTGGTCCCTGCCATCATTGCTATTGGTTATTGCCATTTCGTTTGCCTTGGGCAAAGGCTTTTGGCAGATTTTTATTGCCGTTGGACTTTCTACTTGGGTAGATGTAGCCCGTTTGGTGCGTGGACAGGTTATGGCGCTCAAGGAAGTAGAATTTGTAGAAGCGGCAAAGGCTTTGGGTTTTTCAACTACCCGGACCATTGTCAAGCATATCCTGCCTAATATTGCCGGCCCTATTTTGGTCGTAGCCTCAGCCAATTTCGCCTCGGCTATTCTGCTCGAAACCGGATTGAGCTTTTTGGGCTTTGGTGCACAGCCACCCATGCCGAGTTGGGGTACCATGATCAAGGAGCACTATGGCTATATCATTATGGATGCAGCCTATTTGGCCGTATTGCCTGGCTTGGCCATTATGCTTACCGTATACGCCTTTAACCTGTTGGCCATTGGCCTACGCGATGCCTTTGACGTAAAAGGGCAGAATGTGAGCGTATAGCAAGCAAAAAATCCCCCCATTCGTTAAAAGGGGGATTTGTCAATACATCTCTGATCCAACTGTGTTAGTTGTCTCGTATAACATGTGCAGTTCCAGTTATGGTGTGGTTTATATTATAGCCCATCATATTGCCGGTCATGACCATTTCTACATAAGTACCAGTAAAACTGATGTCGATATATTGGCCAACGGCACCTACATTACCTAAATTGTACGAAATAGAAAATTGAGTCAAAGCCTGATTGACCTGGCTGTTTAATCCATTTCCATATAGCTGGAAGCCTGATGCAGTGGTGTAGCTTCCTGGAGCTATGCTATTTCCATTGATGGTAATTGCATCTAACTGGCCAGGCGTTGAACCCGAAATGGTGAACGAGCTGCCATTGACCGAAGCCGTTATATTCGCAGAAATGATCTTTGAAGCTCCATTGTCAATACTATAGGTAATCGACTCTACCGTTCCGTCCATTTCGATAGGGCACGATGG
>JBCNPG010000104.1:0-7908 GCA_039593445.1 Pedobacter sp. | reverse complement strand
AGTCCTGGCACCATCGACTTCATCATCGAGGGCAAGCAGGTTATCCTGATTGACGATGTTTTATGGACCGGCCGTACCATACGTGCCGCCATGGATGCGCTTTTGGCTTATGGCCGACCAGAAAAAGTAGAACTCATGGTGCTGATAGACCGTCGGTTTTCGCGGCATCTGCCCATCGAGCCCAACTACATTGGCCAGCAGGTAGACTGCGTCGATTCGCAGAAAGTAAAGGTAAGCTGGAAGGAAAACGAAGGCGAAGACAAAGTGATTTTATTATCAGATAAGCAATAACAGCAAAAATGGCAGCAGAAAAACTATCAACACGACATCTTTTAGGCATTAAAGATATTAACCTGAATGATATTGAATTGATTTTTGAAACTGCCGATAATTTTAAGGATGTTATTAACCGCCCCATCAAAAAAGTTCCCTCGCTGAGAGACATCACCATAGCGAATATTTTTTTCGAAAACTCTACCCGTACCAAACTCTCGTTCGAGCTGGCAGAGAAAAGGCTATCAGCCGATGTGGTGAATTTTGCGGCTTCCTCTTCTTCGGTAAGCAAGGGCGAAACCCTGATCGACACCGTGAACAATATTTTGGCCATGAAGGTCGACATGGTGGTGATGCGCCATCCTTATGCCGGTGCCGGCGTATTTTTGAGCAAGCACGTCAAGGCCCAAATTGTAAATGCCGGCGATGGGGCACATGAACACCCTACGCAAGCTTTGCTCGATGCCTATTCTATCCGCCAAAAACTGGGCGACGTGGCTGGCAAAAAAGTAGTGATCGTGGGCGATATCCTGCACTCGCGTGTAGCCATTTCAAACATTCTGTGCCTGCAGATGCTGGGTGCCGAGGTTATGGTTTGCGGACCGACCACCTTAATTCCGAAACACATTGCCGGCCTGGGCGTAAAAGTGGAGCACGACCTGATCAAAGCCCTCAACTGGTGCGATGTGGCCAATATGCTTCGTATCCAACTGGAAAGGCAAGACATCAAATACTTCCCATCGCAACGCGAATATGCCTTGATGTATGGCCTCAACAAGCAGATACTCGACAATCTAGACAAGGAAATCGTGGTAATGCATCCTGGACCGATTAACCGTGGCGTAGAGATTACCAGCGATGTGGCCGACAGTAAACAATCCATCATCCTTGACCAGGTAGAGAACGGTGTAGCGGTAAGAATGGCCGTGCTGTATTTGCTGGCTAGCCAAAACGATTAGGCTGTGCAGTTTGCCGTTTTGGTGGCGGTTGGCAGTTAGCAGTTGGAAGTTTAGTGCCCCCAAGACTTCTGACTCCCAACTTTGAACTTTGAACTTCGGACTATTTACTAACTTTTCCACATCGGTCCGTCCCTGTATACCATTTCAAAAAACCATTCGTTAAACCTGTGTTATCAACAGATGTTAATTTCTTATGTTGATATGTACTTTTAGATGCCTTACTTTAGTAGCAACCATATTTGAAATCCATGCAGAAGAAATTTCTATTTGTTCCCCTCTTTTTAGTTGGTGGCATAAGCGCCGGTTTTGCCCAAATCAGTCCGTTAGTCAGTCTCAATAAAAACTATCAAACCGGTTTAGAGCTGTTGCAAAACGAAAAATATGTAGCGGCCGCCCAACAATTCAAGCTGGTAGAACAAGTAAGGAGCAAGAGTAGTACCCAGCAGGTGAGCAATGCCGAATTGAGCTTGCTGAAAGAAAACGCCAAGTTTTATAGTGCCGTTTGTGCCTTGGAGCTGGGCAATGCCGATGCCGAAGCCCTATTCCAGGAGTTTATCAGGGAATATCCCCTCAATCCGAATACCAAACTGGCCTATTTCCATGTAGGCAAATCCTATTTCGCACAAAAAAACTATGCGAAAGCTTTAGAATGGTTCGAAAAAACTGAACCGGGTTCCCTCTCGCAGAAAGAACGCCTCGAATACCAATTCAAACAAGGCTATTCGTACTTTGAACTTAAAAACTACGAAAAGGCTGAACCTTTGTTCGAATCGGTAAAAAAGGAAGACTCGCCGTTTAAGGAAAGCGCTACCTACTATTTTGCCTACATCAATTACCTGAACAAAGAGTACAAAACTGCGCTGGCCAATTTCGAAAAACTTAAAGGCTCGCCTACTTACGAGGCCAGCTATCCGTATTATATCACTTCGATGTACTATTTGGATGAGCGCTATGATGACGTGATCGACTATGCCATTCCGGCCATGGCCAAAACCAAGCAACAGTATGAGCCCGAAATGCTCAGCCTGGTAGCGGCGTCTTATTTTGCCAAATCGGAATTCAAGAACGCCGAAAAATATTTTGCCGAGTTTTACGCCAAAGACAAGAACCAAACCAAAAACAACCTTTTCATTTATCAATACGGTTATGCCCTGTTTCAAAACGGCAAGTACAAGGAATCAGTAGGCGTATTGGAAAAACTCAATACCGACGATGTTTACCTGCAAAACGGGATGTATACCTTGGGCCAATCGTCGCTCAAGCTAAACAACAAAGAAAAAGCCAGGAGTGCCTTTTTTAGGGCTTCGCGGTTGGATTTCGATAAAGCCATCCAGGAAGAAGCTTGGTACAATTATGCCAAGTTGAGCTACGAACTCGATTTCAATTCTCAAGCCCTGGAAGCTACGCAAAACTTCCTGAAGCAATTTCCGAACTCCAGAAAAATAAACGAAGCCAAAACCTTATTGGGCGAAATCTTATTGACCAGCAAAAACTATCAAGCTGCGATCGATATTTTGGAGCCTATCCAGAACAAAACCCCGGAAGCCAAGGCGGCCTACCAAAAGGTGACCTATTTCCGTGGCTTGGAATTTTACAACGAAAGAGCCTTTCCTAATGCCTTATCAATGTTTTTGCGTTCGGGTAACTTTAACGAGGACAAAGAAATCTATGCCCTAAGCGTATACTGGATGGCTGAGTCGATGTATGAACTGCGCAAGTTTGGAGAGGCCGTTAAAACCTTCGAGAAATTCCTGACCTTGCCAGACGCCGACCAAACTGAAGTTTACAATTTTGCCAACTACGCTTTGGGTTACGCCGCCTTCGAAGACGAGAAATACGCCAAGGCGGCCAATTACTTCGAGCGTTTCTTAAAAGGCAACGATAAAGATGCCAAAACCGTTAATGATGCCACCTTGCGTTTGGCCGATTCGTATTTCGTTAACAAAAACTATGGCGAAGCGATGGCGAATTACAACAAGATCATCAATGGCAAATTAACCGGCGAAGATTATGCCTTGTTTCAAAAAGGGATGATTTATGGCCTGCAGAAACAAGACGACACCAAGATTGCTACCATGCAAAGCCTGTTGAGCAAGTTCCCTACCTCAAACTATGCCGACGATGCCGGTTTTGAAACCGCTTATACTTATTTCAACAAAGGCGACTTCGACAAATCGAAATCAGATTTAGTTGATCTGGTAGCCAAATATCCGCGAAGCAGCTACGTGCCACGTGCCTTGGTAACCATTGGCTTGGTTCAATATAACCAAGACCAGGACGACTCGGCATTGGAATCGTTCAAAAAGGTAATCCGCGATTATCCAAGTACACCGGAAGCCAAACAGGCACTCGAATCAATCAAGAATATCTACGTTGATAAAGGCGACGCCAATGGCTTCATCGCCTATGCGGCCACCACCCCATTGGGCAACTACTCGATGAGCGAACAAGACAACATCATGTTCCAAGCCGCCAACAACAGATACCTCAAAGGCGATGCGCAAGGCACCTACGAAGCGATCAATGCTTATTTGGAGAAATTCCCTAAACCGATCCACGACAAAGAAGCCAAATTTATCCGTGCCGAATCATTGGTTAAATTGGGCCGTTCATCAGAAGCGATTGCCGATTATGATTATATTCTGAACGACTGGACCAGCGACTATACCGAGCGTTCGCTCATGAGCGTTTCGAAAGTGCTGATGGACGAGAAAAAATACAACGAAGCCATCGTTTACCTGAAAAGGCTTGAAACTACGGCTGATTACAAGGTGCATTATAATTATGCCATCAACAACCTCATCAAGGCCTATAGCGCCCTGGGCATGGCCGACGACATGATCAAATATGCCGACATCATCAAAAATGCCGATAAAGCTTCTGAAGAGGAAAAAAACAGTTCAGACCTGTTTGCAGGCAAGGCTTATTTGCTCAAGGCTGATACCGTGCAGGCAGTAAAAGCCTTCAACAATGTTGTGGCTAAAACAAAAACCATTGCCGCTGCCGAAGCCAAATACAACCTGGCCGCCGTTCAATATGCCAAAGGCGACTACAAAACATCGCAAAAAACCTGTTTCGACCTGATCAACAACATGCCATCGTACGATTATTGGGTAGCCAAATCGTTCATCCTCCTGGCCGACAATTACTTGGCCCTTAAAGACAAGTTGCAGGCCAAAAGTACCCTGTTGAGCATTATCGACAATTACGAAGGCAAAGACGACATCGTTCCTACCGCCAAAGAAAAATTAGCAAAAATTAACTAGCAGATGAAGATGACACCATATAAAACCCTATATACTACCCTAATTCTCTTAACGGCAAGTGCTACAACTTTAATGGCGCAGGATGTAAAGCCGCCAGAAAAGGCAGTAAGTGAAGAAATTGAAGTAATAAGACCCTACAAACCCGTATTGGCCGAGGCGGTAAAACTGAGAAGAAGTCCGGATCTGAGCAATGTAAAAACCTATAAAGCCAAATTCAACTACAGCTTAACCGACCGTAAACTGGAGCTGAATTCCGATATCCAAAAACTGCAGGCCCAACAACTGGCCGACGAGCGACAAGCCGAGCTGATGAACAGCTATGTAAAAGGCGGTGTTGGCTCTTTGGCTACGCTTTTGGGCGAGGCTTATGTGAACATTGGTCGCGATGAAGCCCTGCAAGCCGGTGCCTTTTTCAGGCATTTTAGTCAAGAAGGCAAACTGAACAAGCAAAACGAAAACAATCAGCAATTAAGTGTTTTTGGTCGCAGCATTGGCGACAAAGCTACGTTGAGCGGTCGTTTGAACTACGAAAGGCACGGCTTGTTCTTTTATGGCATCGATAATGCCAATCCTACCCTAAATCCAAATCCCGAAAGACAGGTATTCAACTTTTTCGAAGCCGAGGGCGAAGTGGTCAACAAATTTACCAACGACGAAAATGCGCTGAGCTATGCGGCCAAGGTCAATGCCTATTTGCTGAGCGATAAATTTGATGCCAACGAAAAGGCGGTAAGCATTACCGGCTACCTTAACAAAAGGATCAGCGGCTTTAACCTGGGTTTGGCCGCCAATACCGAGATCGGCAATACCAAGGATGCTAATACCAGCGTATCAAACAACCTGTTGCGCCTAAACCCCTACATCAAGCTCCAAACCAATGGGGTAAAGATCACTGCCGGAATTAACTTTGTACAGGAGTTTGGCAAATACTCCGATACCCGCATCTTCCCTGCCGTAACCGCCGATTTCACCTTAATACCAGACTTTTTACAGGTATTCGGAGAAGTAAAAGGCGATGTAAACCGCAATACCCTGAAAAACTTTACCGACGAAAATCCGTTCCTGAACAGCAATATCGCTATTCGTAACAGCGTAGAAAAACTGAGCATCAGTGGTGGTATCAAAGGTACTGGCGGACCAGGCTTTGGCTATAAAGCAAGGTTCTACAGCAAAAAGATAACCGATATGCCTTTATTCGTAAACAGTTTTGCCAATTTCAACAAATTCGACGTGATCTACGATTTTGGCAACATGAAACTATTGGGCTTGGAAGGCGAAATTTCGGTACAGGTAAGCGACGAGCTTAAATGGACCGGAAAACTGAACATGGAAGATTATAAACCGGCTACAGAGCAGGAAAGCTATTTTAAGCCACAGTTGCGCATCAGTTCCAACTTTGCCTATACCTTTAACAAGAAGCTTACTTTTAATGCCAGTACAGTTATCCAAGGCGACAGCAAGGCCAAAGTATACAATGCCAATCCGCTAAATCCAGATGGCACTTATCCGCCAATTCCCGATCCGGCCAAAGAAAGCGTGGTTAACGTAAAGGGTTTTGTTGACCTGGGTGTTGGCGCCGATTACAAAATCAACAACAGGCTATCGGTTTTTGCAAAAGCCAACAACATTCTCAACACCAATTACAGCAGGTTTTTATATTATCGCACCAATGGATTCAATATTTTTGGCGGCGTAAGCTATTCGTTCAAATAATGAGGAATAGTTGAAGAGAAAATGAAGGGGTGATAAATTATTTTTACTTGTTCAAATTCAGCCATTCGCTCATTCATTCATTGAAAATTAAATATTAAAGTCTATTTTTACCAGAATGGATATACTATTATACCTTACCGAGCTTTTACAAACCCGCAAAACCGTGGGCATTGTGGGTTTGGGTACGCTGTATAAAAAGAAATCGCCTGGTAAATACGATGCTACCCAGCATGCGTTCATACCGCCAAGCTATGTACTGGCTTTTACCACCGAACTCAAAGAGCAGGAAGAGTTGGCCAGTTTTATCAGTCAGCGAAGAAATATCAGCATCGAATCGAGCAATTATTTCATTGGCGAGTTTGCCGAGCAGATCCAGGCTAAGCTGCACGATCATCACGAAGCCGACTTGGAACCAATAGGCAAGTTGAAACTGGTTAATGGCGAGATTGTTTTTGAGCCGGAAGCAGAAAGCAGCTTTGGCTTTGAGTTTTATGGCTTGCCTACGCTTACCGACCTCAAGCAGCCAGATGTGCCTGCCGAAGCGCCAACCTCAACCGATAACCTGGCACAGCTGGAAGAAGAAAACAGGCTGGAAGAAGAAAACCCTGGAAATGGAACGGCAGACCAGCCTGATGCAACCGATGCAGCGGCCGACAACGAAGAGCTTGAAACAGAAGAGCCTGCTCAAGAAAATCCTATTGAAGCCGAAAGCGACGAGCAACCTGTTCATGAAGAAATAGCAGAAGTAACGTCGCCCCTCTCTATACAAGAAGAAGAGCAAACTATCGAAACGGTAAGGGAACCGGTTACGGTTTATGAAGCGCCAAAAATCGAAACCGTAGAAGTGGCCGACAAACAAGCAGAAGAACAGTTTGCCACCAACCAACACACCGAAGTTTATACCGAAGAAGAAGAATCCAAAAAAGGCATGCCTTTTTTCGTGAAAATCTTAATTATACTACTCGTTATCATAGCCTTGGGTGCCATTGCCTATTTTATCAATCCGGTATTCTTTAATAAATACCTGAAAAAGAATTATGAAGGTGCCCACGATCAAAATGTACCAACTGCCCCACTCGATACGTTAAAGAAACAGCCAGACTCGACAAAAGCCGACAGTCTTGCCAAAAACAATGCCTTGGTAACCCTAGGCAAAGACAGTGTGGCTATAGACAGCAACGCAATGGTTTACGAGGTGCTGGTGGCTTCGGTAAAAACCGACAAGGTTGCCGATAAAATCATCGCCAACCTGGCCACCCGAAAAATTACGGGCAAAAAAGTGAGGCTTTCAAAAATAAGAATCAATATCAGTGCAGGTACATTTACCGATGCTGAACTGGCCAAAAAATACGAAGACAGTTTACGTAAAGTACTTAAAGACACAGGAATTTATACAAAGGCGATCAAACTAAAAAACGAAAAACAGTAACATGATGACATTGCTTCTAGCAGTACAAGACACCGCACAAAAAGCTTTAGACAGCGCAAGCCATGCAGCGGCCAATGCCGTTCCTACCGAAAAAGAACTTCATTTTATCGATCTTTTATTTAAAGGAGGCTGGGTAATGATTCCCTTGGCTTTTCTGGCCTTTTTGGCGCTGGTTATTTTTACAGAAAGATATTTGACCATCCGCAAATCTTCAAAAGACGAATCGAACCTGTTGTTCCAAATCAGACAGAATATACATGAAGGCCGA
>JBCNPG010000103.1:0-7916 GCA_039593445.1 Pedobacter sp. | reverse complement strand
TTTAACCTCCATATGAAAATTGAAAGCCACGAAGTAAACGGCATTAAAATAGCCGAAATCATAGCCGATACCATTATCATTAACACGGCCGAGGACGGCCTCGATCTATTGGGAAACTTGTACTACCAAGGCTTCGACAAGATCATTGTTCGTGAGAGCCAGCTTACGCCGGCATTTTTCGACCTGAAGAATGGCATTGCCGGAGAAATCCTGCAAAAATTCTCAAATTATCGGGTGCAACTGGCCATCATTGGCGATTTTTCGCCTTACACCAGCAAAAGCATCAAGGATTTTATGTTCGAAAGCAATAAAAGAAAGCAGATCAATTTTGTAGATTCGTTAGCAAACGCCATCAAAGCGCTTAGCGACAAATAACAAGGGCCCAATTTGCTGTCAACCTATCCGATTTTGTTTACTGTTGCAGGCATTCCAAATGGGCTTTCAGCTTTTCTTCGCCAATGGCATCCAACAATTCGGTGATGCCATAATAATCTATGGCAGCCATGATATCTACACGCGCAAGCAACTGTTCGGCAACGGTAACCAATGCATTGTATTGATGTGGCTGTGAAGTGAGGTCGGCATCGCTTGACTCGGCATTTTTAATCGTAAATCTCATGTTCCTCTTCCTGTTAATGCTTAAGATTGCTTAAATGGCCATGCAGACAAACACAAAGATACATCCCTTTTTTTTTAATTCGTTGCATTCCGCCTACATGGCCAATTTCTTGTTGTTTGGTTATCCAAATTCGGTTTAATCAAGGCACCAAATCCAGCTTTTTCACCAATATGATGTTGCAAAGTCGACTAAAATTAACATTGCCGTCATTAAGCAACCCAACCGTACCGTCATTATAGCAAAATCTTGCGATGCCATTTGACTATATCGCAATAAATTGTTGGTTGTAGCTTGAAAATATAGCACGGACTGGAGCTGCTGTTTACAAACACCCGCTCAAAAGGCCATGAACCAGGTTTATTGGTTTGACCAACCTCAAGCACAGCGATGATTGATACCGCACAAACCGTTCTGGATTGATCAATACCTAGCTAAAATTTGTTATTGAACAATCTCCATATACCATGAATTAGCTATTATTGCCATCGTACATCTACTTACCGCAAATCTAAACCCGTACATTTGCTATATTCATCCCGTTTATGAAAAAAAGTGACGCTATCGCAATAGTCTTTGACGACCATCTCCTGTTTGCGGATTCGTTTTCGGCACTTATTGAACGCCTCGAGCTTTTTCGTGCCGTACACACCATTAGCGAGGAAAAAGAGCTCATCAATTTTCTGATCAGGCATTCGCAATCGCCCATTTACCTCTTTTTAGACTACTACCTCCAAAACAAAAATGGCTTGCCGCTTATCAACGAAGCCAGGCGGCTAAACAAGCAAATTACCATCATTGTGGTGAGCTCCGTGACCAGTCCGATTGCCATTACGAATATCCTGAGCTATAATCCACAGGGCTTGGTCAGCAAATCATCTGGTTTTAGCGCCATACTGGAATGTTTAACGGTAATTGGCCAAGGCAAACAATACCTCTCCCCAGCCATCAGCGATATCATTGCCAACGTTAACCTCTCTAAAAAGCTATTGTTTACCGGACGTGAACTGGAAGTGCTACAATATTTTGCACACGGATTGTCTATTGCCCAAACCGCAGAAAAAACACACCTGAGCAAGCATACGATTGTAGCCCACCGCCGTAAAATGATGGCGAAGGCAAGCGTCAATTCTATTACAGAACTGCTTTCTTATGCCCGTGAACAAGAACTCATCTGACCACTACCTTTAAATCGCCTTAGCTAATGTATAACCGTTCTTGCCTTTTTAAGTGCTTTTTTTATGGCCTCACTGTATGGTGTCTGTTCTTTGTCCATCAAACAGCTGTAGCCCAATCCAAGACCGATGCGGCCAAAGCATTCGACAAGCTAAACCAGGCCTACTATTCTGGGCACCTATTAGCTGACCAGTACTTTCTCAAAACCGATTCGCTAACGCACCAGTTATTGTCCGAAGGCAAACATTTTGAAACCAAGGAATTGGTCAACCTGCTTGAGCTGTACGAAGAACTCGCCTGGAGCAAGGACGAGTATCGCCGGGCCCGGATCAGTTACTATTTTCTCTTTTTCAACAATGCGAGGATCTTTAAAAAGAAAGGTGCCTCCATGTACTATGCTGAAAAAATTACTGCCGAATACAAGAAAAACGGCGAAGAGCATCCCTTGGTGGAACAATTGCAGAAATGTAAGATATACCAGGAGCAAAGGCTTTACAACAAGGTTATCGAGGTATTTAAAGGCGAAAAAAGCTATTTGGAAACCTTGCCCCTGCTGTTGCAGCAACATGCCGTAGATGAAGCAGTTGGGTTAAACGCCATGTACATCCTGTCTCCCGCATTGATGGGCTACATTAAAATGAACGACACCGCAGCAGTACGCCAAACGGCATTGCTGGCCAGACAGATCGGGACTGCTATCCAGCACAAATATCCGATCAAGAGAAGCCAGATGCTTTACAACGACCTGTTGCTCATCGACATTGAACATTCGGTGGCCAATTTTGAGCATCGGTACAAGGATGCCAAAGATTTGCTTAACCGCATGCAAAACCTAAAAGTGACCTATAAAGACCAGGCGACAAATTTCATCGATATCAATGTGGCTCGGCTAAGGATAGAAAACTACCTGAACCTCAAAAATGCAGACAGCTTGAGCGCCTATATTGCCAAATACGAATCCTCTCCCAATTTTGGCCAAAGCCAGAGTGCGGATCTTGACGAATACAAGGCCAAACTTCAGTTCCTAAAAGGCAACTACAAAGGCGCCTATGCCCATCTTGCCGATGCCCTGAAGCATGAAAGAGATTTACAGGCCAGCCTGATGACAGAATCAAGCGACCTGCTTTATGCCTATACCCAAGCCGAACATAGCCACATCGCGCTTGAAAAGGCCGAAAAAGTAAAGCAACAACGGACTTTTTGGCTGGTACTCATTTCTATTGCGGCCTCGCTGCTTATTTTAACCACTTACCTGATTATGGTATATAGGAGCAGGAAAGCAAGAGCCCAAGTAGAAGCGCTTAACAACGTGGCCAACCTACAGGTTATTGCCATGGAGGAGGCGAAATACCAGGCCGTAAGGGAAGAGCAACAACGGCTTGGACAAGACCTGCATGATGGCCTTTCTTCGTCGATTGCCGCCTTTAGGAACCAACTCGAAGTGCTGTCGATGGATATTAAAGACCGTGCCCTGAAGCATAAATTCATGGCCTTGCATGGCGCAATGGCACAAACTTATGAAACCGTAAGGAACAAGAGCCACGAATGGTTCAGCGCAGCCGACACACAACAGGAGCTATCCTTCGAAAAGCAGATCAAAATGTTAACCGATGGTGCTTTGCCGGATAACCGCTATCAGAAAACCATCCATATCGACGATAATTCGTTAAGCGGAATCGGTACCGATATACGGATCACCTTGCTACGGATTATTCAGGAAGCCATTACCAATATCATCAAGCATGCCAAAGCCAAGAGCGTAGACATCCTGATTTACGAAGAAGCTGGTCGCCTTATCCTAACGGTGAGCGACGATGGCATTGGCCTTGCAGAAAAGAAATCCGGAAAATCGAACATGGGTCTGGAGTCTATCCGCAGACGCACCCAATACCTCAAAGGGGAGCTTAGGGTCAGTTCCGCCCAAAAAGGAACGGAAATTACCATTGCAATCCCAATCGCAGCGATTTAATGTATTGGCTGTTTTTACCGTTGCTGGAGCATTTTCGAAACGGGTAGATCCTGGATCATTTGTTTGCCTTGCTTTTTTCCATCTCCTTCTGATAGGCATTATAATCAAACACAGGCTCATTCACCCGGCCGTTGGGTTTGAGGTAGAGATGTCCGGCTTTATTATCCAGTATCATATTGAAATGACTTAGCACCTGGTTGCCGAATAAGCTCGGCCTGCCATTCGGTTTCGCCGGATCTGCGGCATTGGTCACCAAGTCTTTAAAATGCACTCCTGCAATATCTGCGTTTAACCGCACGATTTTCTTACCGTTGATTTGGGTAAGTGGCTCCAACTCGTTCCAATGACCATCCACGCCGGTAAAATCCTCTCCAAGGAGCATCGTGCCATCCCTGCCCGTATCGAACAGGAACCAAAAAGCATAGCGCTTTCCATTCTGAATAATGTCGGCTTTAAACTTGGGGCGATCTTGTTCGTAGAATACCGGTTGTTTGCGGTAAGACTTTATTTTAACCGGGAGTTTGTTATAGATCACAAATTGCTTCGTGTCATAATCGATTTCGATTACCCGATCCCTGAAAAAGCCATTTCCTATAATAATATCTTCATCAGCCCGCATATTGCCAACTTCGGTAAAAGGCACGCTTGTCCACTCGACATCGCCAATATCAAGAATATTTCCGGTACTGGACCTCTCCCGGTTCACCCCAGAGGTATTGCTAACAATGGTATGGCCAGAGAAGTTTAGGTCCAATCTTTCTGAAGCACTCTTGTTCACCACGCTGGTCCCCGCACCCAGATCAAATTGTATATTGACCGGCTTGCCATTAACCTTACCTTGAAAATAAATCTTTGATCCCCGAAGTTCAAAAGGGAAACTGATAGCACCGGTTTGCACCGAGCGGAAACCTATTTGCGGGAGGCCGGGCGGGAGTTTGGCCACAATTTGGATATGACAGGTATCCTTTTGGTTGAGTACCACCAGAAATGCATAGGTCTTCCCTGGCTTGGTCTGAAAACTCAATGTGCCTTTGTCGGTCGTAAATTTGACCGTACTCTTTTTTCCAGGTACATTCACATAATAGCTATCCGGTTTTGCAGTGGGATCTAGCCTCCAGTCTAGCCTAACCAGGTCGCCGTCTTGGATCAACGCTTTTTCATTAGTTGCTTCAATAAGTGGTAGCTTGGACTGGGCAACAACCACCCCGGCAGGAAGTGCTAACATGGCCAGTCCCAATAACATTTTGCAATAGCTCATTTTTGTATACATGCTTATTTATTGCACAAAGTAAAAGCATTCCATGTATAAAACTGGCGTCAGCTAGCCGTCAATGCCCCGACAACAGCCCGCCAATTAGCGTTGGGCTTAATAAATAGTCAGATTGGGGAAGATGCGAGGGTTATTACTCCTGGCCATTTCCATCGCATTCCTGATGATCATTACGGCTCCAGCCAACAACCATACAACCGCTATCAGTATCGTATATTGGCTCTTCACTCCAAGCCAATCATGCAGCATCATAACAACGAGCAAAAGAAGTCCGGCGATTAAGGTCCAGATGAATTGAAGTGAGACCAGTTGCCGAGCCAACCGACAATCCTGTTTTTTCACGATGATCATCGCCAGTGGCACAAGAATATTTAATGGTGGCAACAACAGTAATGGCAATGTACAAAGGTTAATGAGCTTACACCATTTCAGTTGTTTAGCATCTTGCGGTTCTTCAGCAATGCCAAAAGAAGCTTCGTCAACACCCAGCGCTGCCGCAAGTGCTCTTAGCGTATATCCTTTCGGTACTTGCCCTGCCTCTAAGCGCTGAATGGTCCGCACGGATATGCCTGACTTTTGCGCCAATTCTTCCTGGGTTAGATTGCATTGTTCTCTTAATAGCAACAGCTTATTCATTACTTGGCAGGTCTAAGGCATAAAGATAATAAGATATTCGGACGACCAAATACATTTAAGGCGAATCCAATTCTTACTTACAACACATTAAGTACTCAAAAAAGAAAGCCTCAAAACGTACCATCCGAACTGGCCACATCTAATGTTAGCCGGATCACCTCCGTTACACAAGCAACGTTTTACAAAACCGACTGTCTTTTAACCTAGAAAAAAAGCAATCCATGAAATACACATTGCTCCTCTTGTTGTTGTTTGCCCTAGCATCTGCTGTTTTTGCCCAAGAGCAATCCAGCGAAACAGATTCTGTCTATTCTGAAATCCTTAAAGAAACACGGCCTATCCAGCTCGTTTATCCGCGTGGCTACGATCCGAAAGCAAAAGGCAGCTACGAACTGCTGTATTGTTTAGACGGAATACCGAATGTGCTCAAAATGGAAACAGCATTTTTGCAGTCGGAAGGATTTATCCCCCAGCAAATCATATTAGTGGGCATCCCAGCCATTTCGGCAAACGGCGTATCGATGCGCGAGCGCGATTTGAGCCCTACGGTCAAAGGCCCCAATACCGGGGGAGCGTCCAATTTTCTGCAATTCCTCAAGCAGGAGCTCATGCCGCATCTGGCGCAAAGACTGCCTATAAAAAGTTCTGGACACACGCTTTATGGCGCATCGATGGGTGGTCTTTTCACCGTTTATGCATTCGTGAACGAGCCTCAGCTTTTCACCTCTTTTTTGGCCATAGATCCCAGCCTGTGGTGGGACGGCTTTTGCCTCAAAAACGAAATGGAAAAAAGTTTCAAACGAACCAAATCGCTTTCCAATACCTTGTGGATCGCAGGTCGTGAAGGCCCCGCATTTAAGGCGATGGGCATTACGGGTGCCGACTCGCTGCTTCGGCAATGCGCCCCTGAAGGCTTGCGCTGGAAGTGCATAGCCTATCCAGACGAAACCCATTATTCGACCATGCTCAAAGGCTTTTGGGACGGCATGAAGTTTTCTTATGGCGGTTTCTATGCCGCAGCAAAAGCCTATTCCTTTTCGCAGCGAATTATGATCAAACCTACTTCTGGCATCGTATTAAAAAACAAAGCTTTCCCAATGAATTGCTACAACATCGGTGCAGGAAACTACATCCGCTTCACTACAGATGGAACGGAACCTACATTAAATTCGCCCACATTAACTGGGCAAGAAACTCCGATTGTGCTCTCAAAAGATTCAAAAGTGATGTTCAAATCGTTTGGAATTCGAGAAGATTACAACAAATCGGCTACGGCCGCATTCAAAATCGGGAAAGCAATTCCCAGCATCGAAAAACCTGTTGGAGCCAAACAAGGCTTCGGCTTCGCCTATTTTAAGGGAGACTGGGATACCTTACCAGACTTGGCCAAGCTCAAAGCCGATTCTTCAGGCATAGCCAATAGTGATTTCAACCCGAACAACTTCAAAAGCCCCAATGGTTTTATCTGCCTGGTAGAAGGCTTTCTGGAAATCAAAAACGATGGCTATTACGTTTTCACCAAAGTGGATGGCAATGATTACTCCAAGGTTTACCTCAACAGACAACTCATTTTAGGCACAGTTAACGGCTCTATTGCCGGCAACGAGGAAAGCTGTATCTTGCCGTTGCAAAAAGGCTTTTACGCTTTCAAAATACAATACCAGCGTAAAAAGAACGGCAAGCAACTGCAACCGTTCTACATCAAACCCGAGGGAGAGGAAGATTTTCCAATTACCGTCAAGATGCTTTATTACCAGTAGATTAATCATAAATTGCTATTATTGATGAACTCCGATTGACCTAGAATCTGTTTTCGACGTTGTTTTTAACAAAGCGGGTATCCTTTACCGCACCAAGTCCACCAAACCGGTACTGTAGACCTACGATATCGCTACCGGCCTGCGAATAACGGAGCGAATAGGCTCTCCTCCCGTTTACAAAAAAATGCATCAGGCCATTTTTGCTTTCTATTTTCAGTTTTGTCCACCTGTCCAAGTCGCAACCGAAGCCCGAAAGGTCGGCAGATTTGCTCTGGACATCCACACCCTGAGCATAAAGTGATAAATCGCCGGTGCAGCCTTTGGACGAAAGCGGGACGATGATCGCGCTGGCCTTACAGAGGATCAGTACCTGTATTCCTCGACAGGCCGCCGTTCCCTCTCCGTAGCCGCTTCTTACGGTGGTTTCAAAAGTAAAATCGTTGCTTTTCAGTCCGGTAGTTTCGCGCACGTTGTAGAACCTCAACTCAG
>JBCNPG010000102.1:0-7920 GCA_039593445.1 Pedobacter sp. | reverse complement strand
GGCATCCTGCGGCTGCGCAACGGCTTCGCAATGGGCGCTTTTTATTTTATGCTGTAAGCTTTCAATCTTGTTCTTCATTCTTGCAAAATGGATTTTTTTAAAATTAGAAATTACCAGCGGTATTGCAAACGCGTGGTCAATACATTGTCCTTTAAATCGCTCTGGTAACCCGATAGGGCAGTGCCGTCATTTGTCACATGTTCGTTGTAAACGGTAAGTTTTAATCTTGAACTGAGGGCACAGGTGAGGCCATAACCCAAGGTTCCGTATTTGATATCGCCCGCTGTGGTATTGTTGCCTGCCAATCCGATTTCTTTTTCGTCGATATCGGTATTGGGGTCGTATACATCGTAGGCCATGATGACACTGAACCTGGTTTTGGAGATTTGTTGTGTTAGCCAGATATAGTAGCCGTTAAAATGGCGCAGGTAAAGATTGGTTGCCGGCTGCGTGGCAAAGCTTTGGCTGGCATAGGGCCCGGCTAAACTGGCACTGCTGGCCACGCCGGGCTGCGTACCTGCAATGTATTCTGCTTTAAGGCTGGTAGGCCCAAAAGAATTGTCGTATTGGAGCTGCAGGTTGGCTCCGTAATAGTCGCGCTTCAGGTTGCTGCCTATGTTGCTGGCGTTGGTATTGCTGGCAAAGCCGTGGCCGTTGTTGGTATAATAGGTATCGGTATTGCTGCGAACAGAGCCTTTGTAAAACGAGCCTCCAAAGCCGATATGTAGTTTTTTGTTGGCTAAGCTATCAAATTTGAAGGTAAGGCCGCCTACCATATCCTTTTTCGAATCGTAATCCCTGGCCGAAAGTCCGCTGCCGTTGATGACTGCAAAATCGGCGGTTAAAAACTTGGCTATTTTTTGGGGATGAAAAGAAACCATGGCGCCCAAATCCCTTTCCCTGGGCATTAAGGTTTGGAATACGCGGGCCCTTTCGGGAAAATCGCGATAGCCCGACGAGTAGATGATCGAATAACCAAACGGGCGGTTAAACAAGCCTGCGGTAAATAAAAAGGAAGGTACCGATGGGGCATGGAGCTGAATAAAGGCATCCATCAGGTTCACGCCGTTCTGCGTGGCGTCTATCTGGAAAACAATGCTCGAGTATTTGTCTACCCGGTCTATTTTAAGTCGGCCCCGCCTAATGATGAAACGGCTGTTGCTGTTAGCTGAAAAATCTCCGCCAGAAAAGGAAGTAATCCCCGCCGATTGTGCCTTTTGGAATTGTGTTTGCAGGTAGCCTGTAATTTTGATGTCGTGGATGTCGTAAGAAGACGGAGCATTGTTGTTTTGCGCTATGGCCAAAAACGGACATAAACAAACGAACAAAAAGAGACCTTTTTTCATTTTTTACCAATGTTTTTTCAGCGGTATAGGATAGCACGCGCTTCAGGCTGTGAAATTACGGTTAATCTATAGCTTTTCGAACAGAAATTATTTTTTAGGATTACCCCAGGCATCGTTTCCGGCGAAAGCAGATTATTTAATTACATTTTTTTTACCATTTTATTTGTCAATCTGGTGTTTTTGGAATTATTTTTGGAGCAATCGAAAAAACAAAAAAGATTTATGTGGTTTAGAAAATACCGTATACTTATCGTGATTGCCTTCATGGGCATCTTTACGGCAAAGATGGTAATTTCTGGCGCGCCAGTGTTTTTTGCCCACTTAGACAAAAGCCTGATGAATGCAGTGATCATGCAGCTTGAGGCCGAGAACCATGGCGATGATACGGCTAAAGGCAGCGTTAAGTTTGCCGACCATAAATTGATGTTTTATCGCTATGATTTGACTTATGTTCCCCTCGAAATCGATTATGGGGTAACAAACAGCTTTATAGAGCATTCACGGCGATACGTAGATCCTTATCACCCTTCCGTACCTACGCCACCCCCTAATTTTTCATAAGCCTTATGAATTTATAATCGTCAACTTGGATGGCAGCGAAGCTGTTGCATGGCGATTTCTTATGGAAAAAATAAAATTTAACGCGAGTTTATTATGGAAAATGTGGGTTCGACCTCAGGGTCGGGTATTAATAAATATTTCTTGAAAAAGAATTTAAAACGCGACATACCTTCGAGTGTTGTGGTGTTTTTAGTGGCGTTGCCCCTGTGTTTGGGCATCGCCTTAGCCTCTGGCGCTCCGCTGTTTGCCGGCCTGATTGCTGGTATTGTAGGTGGCGTTGTTGTAGGCGCCTTCAGTGGTTCGCAACTGAGTGTTAGCGGGCCAGCTGCAGGCTTAACTGCTATTGTATTGGGTGCAATTGCCTCTTTGGGCAGTTACCAGGTGTTCTTACTTGCTGTGGTTTTGGCAGGTGCTATCCAAATGGTGCTCGGTCTTATTAAGGCCGGCACCATTGGTAATTACTTTCCGTCGAGTGTAATTGAAGGCATGTTGGCCGGTATTGGTGTCTTGCTGATCTTGAAGCAGTTGCCACACGCCCTTGGTGTGGACAAAGATTATTTTGGCGACGAAGGTTTCTTTCAAAAAGACGGCGACAATACCTTTTCGGCTATTGTCCATGCCATGAACGGCTTGAGTTTGGCCGCCATTGTAATCAGTCTGCTGTCTATTGCCATTCTGGTCTTTTGGCCAAAAATCAAAAAGCTCAATACGGTGCCTGCACCTTTTTTGGTGGTAATTATAGGAGTGGGATTGGCCCTAGCTTTTCAGGGAACCAGTTATCAGCTAAGGTCCGATCAGATGGTAAATATCCCTTTATTTAACGGTTGGGAAGAATTCAAAAACCTGTTTAGTACTCCCGATTTTTCGGCCATTGGCAACAAGCAGGTTTGGATAGTTGCCTTAACGATCGCAGTAGTGGCCAGTTTGGAGACTTTGCTGGGTATCGAAGCCATTGATAAGATCGATCCGATTAAAAGGGTTACGCCTACCAACCGCGAACTGGTAGCCCAAGGTTTTGGCAATATGGCCAGCGGCATGTTGGGCGGCTTGCCCATGACCTCTGTAATTGTACGGAGTTCGGCCAATGTTAACGCAGGCGCCCGCACCAAAATGTCGACCATTATACACGGTGCCTTGTTGCTGCTTTCGTTGCTGTTCATTCCGAAGCTTATCAATATGATTCCTTTGGCTTGTTTGGCAGCCGTACTTTTGGTAACCGGTTACAAATTGACACGTATTTCGCTGTTCAAGCACATGTATCATAAGGGATGGGACCAGTTTGTTCCGTTTGTGGTTACCGTGCTGGCCGTTGTGCTTACCGATTTGTTGAAAGGGGTGGCTATAGGTATGGCTTTCTCTATTTTTTACTTGTTGCGTACCAACATGCGCAATCCTTTCTTCTATAAAGTACAAGAAGAGGGAAACAAGAAAAATATCAGGATTAAGCTGGCCGAAGAGGTGTCGTTCTTAAACAAAGCCTCTATCCAGGTACTGCTAACCAATATCCCGAGGGAAACCAATGTAATTATCGACGGTTCAAATGCGAGGTATATCGATCCCGATGTATTGGAAACCATTTTTAATTACAAACATAATGCTTATACCAAAGGCATTATCGTAACTTTAGAGCACATTAAAAGTCATTACACTGTGCCAAAATTAAATAACAAGATTGTAGAAGAAATTAAATCATAAAAATTATGTGCGCAAAAAATATAGAAAAAGATAACCGCCAAGACGCTATTACTTACGAGAGCCTGTTGCAAGGCAATAAAGAATGGGTTGCTGCAACCTTAAATGAAGATCCTGCTTTTTTCGACCGCTTGGCCGCTGGACAGACCCCTCCGGTATTGTGGATCGGCTGTTCTGACAGTCGCGTGCCGGCCAACCAGATTACCAACACCTTGCCTGGCGATATCTTCGTACACCGCAATATTGCCAATGTGGTTACGCATACCGACATGAACTTGCTAAGCGTATTGGATTATTCGGTCAATGTGCTGAAGGTGAAACACGTGATCGTTTGTGGCCATTATGGTTGCGGCGGCGTAAACGCGGCACTTGGCGATAAACAGGTAGGTTTGATCGATAACTGGTTGAGGAATATCAAGGATGTTTACCGCATCCACGACAGGGAACTGGATACCATTAAAGATCCGGCTCGCAAATTTGATCGTTTGGTAGAATTGAACGCCATCGAGGGCGCTGCCAATATCATGAGCACCTCTATTGTGCAAAATGCATGGGCAGCTGGTCAGGAACTATCGGTGCATGCTTGGGTATACAGCCTCAAAACCGGCTTGATCAGCGATATGAAAGTAAGCGCTTCTAGTGCGGCAGACATTTCGCCGGTATACAAAATGAAAGCCAATAAATAACAATTGCTAAAAGTTCAGCGAGGCCATTCCGATTTCGGGATGGCCTTTTTATTTGAGGAATTCGAGGTTCCAGATTTTCTCGGCTTTGCGCCCGATCAGCCAAAAAGATGCCGCCAATACCAAAAAGAACAAGGCTTTATGCCAGCTGTCCCAAAAATATTCAAAGTAGCGGGTGTATAGGTTCAGGAACAAAAAGGTAATGCCAAATTCGCGTGCAATATCGTCCCTGTATTTGAGGCCGGCCCAAATGCTGATGAGGCAAACCGCGGCCGAAACAAGGGCATAATAAAAGAGGCTCAGCTGTTTAATGCCGTACCAGGCCTCCAACGTTCCATAATTGCCAAATACCGATAAGAACCAAAGCGATACGAACAGGTAAACCATGCCGCAAACATAGCTCACTTCAAAAAAATAGGTCCATTTTTTATAGCTGCGCAACACAAAGGCCAATGCGGTTACCGCTAAGCCAAAAAACACGAAACGCAGGGGATAGTTCATGCCCAGGAAATAATAATTGCTTCGGCTCAAATAGCCGGTTTCTGTTCCGAACCAGGCCGCCAATGAAATCAGGGCGAAGATCCAAGTCAGTTTAGAGCGGTATAAATAACCGATGATTCCATAAACAAATACCGAGACCAGGATAAGGATGGAGAAATGCCCGCTTCCATTGTCGATGGTTTTGCCAAGATAGGCCAAGGCATTGGCGGTGAGCAATATGGCGCTGAATAAAATCGCTTCGTTGCTGAATTTAAGTTCGCTTTTGTATTTTTTGCGCTTAAAGCCAATGTAATAAAGCCATGCGGCACCGGCAGCCGATAAGATGCTGATAATGACGTTGGGCGTTTGATAGATTTTTTTCAAGTAGTTGAGTACCGAATCGTCTATCAAAAATGCGCCAAGGGAAATGAAGCCACAGGCCATGGCAATCCAAAAAGAATATTGGGCCAGCCGCAACCAGTCGAAGGCCTTGGTTTCGTAGCTTTTTTTCAGTTTAGCTTCGGTATCAGAATCTATCAGCCCATCATTTTTCCACTGCCCGATTACCTCGTCTAAAAACTCGCTTTTGTCTTTATCAATTTTCATTGGTTGCTTAAAGATAAGCGAGGAGTCGTTAAGAAACAAATAAAACTACTGCCGGCCGTTTTTAAGAAGGGGGCAAAAAGGCCTGTGCCATCAACAGCAAAGGCCGGACTTAGCCCGGCCTTTGTACTATTTGCGAAGTTTAACTTAGGTGTTAATTTTCTGCTAAAAATGGATAGCGGTAATCTTTCGGTGGATCGAAGGTTTCCTTGATGGTGCGTGGAGAAACCCAGCGCAGCAAATTGATCATCGAGCCTGCCTTATCGTTGGTGCCGCTGCCTCTTGCGCCACCAAATGGCTGTTGGCCAACTACTGCACCTGTACATTTGTCGTTGATGTAGAAGTTGCCGGCCGCATTGCGCAGGCGTTGGGTAGCTGTTGCCAAGGCATAACGGTCTTGGCCAATTACCGCACCCGTTAGGGCATAGATAGAGGTGCTATCGATAATGTCTAAAGTTTGATCGAAATCCTTATCATCGTAAACAAAAACAGTTAATACCGGGCCAAATAGCTCTTCGCACATGGTGGTGTATTTCGGATCATCAACCACTAAAACCGTAGGCTCGATGAAATAGCCTTTAGACTTGTCGTAGTTGCCACCGGCAATAATTTCAACGCCCTTGTCTTTTTTGGCAGCATCGATATACTTGGCCAGGTTATTGAACGATTTCTCGTCGATAACCGCATTGATGAAATTGCTGAAATCTTCGGTTGGCCCCATTTTAAAGGTAGCCAAATCCCTCAACATCAGTTCTTTTATTTTTGGCCACAAGCTTTTGGCAATATATACCCTCGAAGCGGCAGAGCATTTTTGTCCCTGGTATTCGAATGCGCCACGCACAATGGCTGTGCTGGCCACTTCGGCATCGGCCGAACCGTGTACCAAGATAAAGTCTTTGCCACCTGTCTCGCCAACAATGCGCGGATAGGTTTTGTATTTGTGGATGTTATTGCCAATGGTTTTCCAGATATCTTGGAATACGCCCGTAGAACCTGTGAAGTGGATACCTGCAAAATCAGGGTGAGAGAAAATCACGTCGCCGGCATCAGGACCAGAAACATAAACCAGGTTGATAACGCCGTCTGGCAAACCTGCTTCGCGGAAAATCTGCATCAACACATTGGCAGCATAAATTTGGGTGTTGGCTGGTTTCCATACCACCACGTTGCCCATCATGGCCACCGAAGTAGGCAGGTTGCCGGCAATGGCGGTAAAGTTGAATGGAGTTAAGGCAAACACAAAGCCTTCTAGCGGGCGTTGTTCAACGCGGTTCCAGCTGCCACGAGGCGATACCGGAGGCTGTTGCTTATAGATTTCGGTCATGTAGCTCACGTTGAAACGCAAAAAGTCGATCAACTCGCAAGCCGAGTCGATTTCTGCCTGGAAAGCATTTTTGCTTTGCCCCAACATGGTGGCTGCATTTAATTTATAACGATACGGACCCGCAATTAGATCGGCAGCTTTTAAGAAGATGGCCGCACGCTGTTCCCATGCCAGGTTTTCCCAGTCGGCTTTGGCTGCTAATGCAGCGTCAATGGCTTGGCTTACATGGTTTTTGTTGCCCTTGCTATAGTTGGCCAACAAATGCTGATGATCGTGCGGAGGGGTGATTTTTCCCTTGTCTTCGGTATAAACTTCTTCGCTGCCGATATACATGGGAATATCGATCACTTTTGAGCGGCTTTCGGCTAGCGCCGCTTTTAACAATTCGCGTTCTTTACTTCCTGGTGCGTAACCCAAAATGGGTTCGTTAACGGGAGCAGGTACGTTAAAAAATCCTTTAAGCATAAATTAAATTCTTGTTTGTACAAAGATAGGTTTTATAGTTTAATGCCATTGTAAAATAGCGGCATAAAGGTGCGGTTTATTTCTCTGCTTTCCATGGCATTTTCACAATTAATGGCCTTTATGAACGATCCATAAGGTAGTACGGTTAATAATAGCTATTTTTGAACCTTAAACATGCTTAAATACCTGCGTCTCTTACTTTTTCCGTTTGCATTGCTCTATGGCATGGTCGTCATGCTGAGGAACAAACTGTACGATTGGGGCATTTTCAAATCCGTTCGTTTCGAACTGCCCGTTATCTGCATTGGCAACGTGGTGGTTGGCGGTGCGGGCAAAACCCCCACCACCGAATATTTGGTCAGACTACTGGCCGATTACAAAGTGGCCATCCTGAGCCGTGGCTATGGCCGTAAAACCAAGGGCTTTAGATTGGCCGATGCCCAAGCTAACGCCGAAACCATCGGCGATGAGCCGCTGCAGTACCATCAGAAATTTCCCCAGGTAACGGTAGCTGTTTGCGAAGATCGTGTCAAGGGCATTCATGAGCTCAAGGCCAACCATGATGTGATCCTGCTCGACGATGCCTTCCAGCACCGGGCCGTAAAAGCGGGCTTCAATATCCTGTTATTCGATTTTGCTTCTTTGATGCATTGGCAGTTTTTGTTGCCTATGGGCAATTTGCGCGAACCTTTTAATGCCTATAAGCGTGCCGATGCCCTGTTGGTTACTAAAACGCCGGCCCACCTGAACCAGGAATTGAAGGAAG
>JBCNPG010000101.1:0-7932 GCA_039593445.1 Pedobacter sp. | reverse complement strand
TAAAGAAGGTGCAAATCCTGAAAAGATCAAGGAACAACTGGCACAATTGAACATCCTCGTTGAAGACTGGGGTGGTAAATTCCAGAGCCAGGAAATCTCAGCGAAGAGTGGTCTGAACGTAGATGTTCTGCTGGAAAAGATCCTCCTCGAAGCTGAACTGCTCGAACTGAAAGCCAACCCTAACAGGGAAGCTTCCGGTAGCGTGATCGAAGCCTCTCTCGATAAAGGTCGTGGTTATGTAGCTACCCTGCTCGTACAGAGCGGTACGCTCCGTCAGGGTGATACAATCGCTTCTGGTTCTAACTTCGGTAAGATCAAGGCGATGTTCAACGAACGCGGTCAGCGTGTAGACTCGGCAGGACCATCTGCTCCTGTACAGGTGCTGGGTCTGAACGGTGCACCACAGGCCGGTGAGAAATTCAGAATGTATGAAAATGAATCTGAAGCGAAGGAAACTGCAAACCGTCGTGCACAGATCATACGCGAACAAGGTATCCGTACCAAGAAACATATCACACTGGATGAAATTGGCCGCCGTCTGGCACTGGGCAACTTCAAACAGCTGAACGTAATCATCAAGGGTGACTTCGATGGTTCTGTAGAAGCGCTGAGCGACTCCCTGCAGAAACTGTCTACCGAAGAAATCGTTATCAGTATCGTACACAAAGCAGTAGGTCAGATCACCGAATCCGACGTCCTGCTCGCTACTGCCTCCGACGCTATCATCCTCGGTTTCCAGGTGCGTCCTTCTTCCCAGGCTGCCAAACTTGCGGAAAAAGAAAACATCGAAATCCGCAACTACTCCATCATCTACGACGCGATCGACGAGATCAAGAGCGCGATGGAAGGGATGCTGGAACCCAAAATCGAGAAAAAAGTGGTGTGCAACGTACAAGTGCGCGAAACTTACAAATTCGACAAGGTTACAGTGGCAGGCTGCTTCGTTCTCGATGTCAAGCTGACCAGAAACACCCGCATCAACGTGGTACGCGACGGTATCGTAGTCCATACAGGCGAACTCGGCTCCCTCAAACGTTATAAAGACGACGTGAAAGAAGTGTCTAAAGGTTACGAATGCGGTCTGAATATCCAAAACTTCAACAACATCGAAGTGGGCGATATCGTAGAAGCTTACGAACAAGTAGAAGTAAAACGCAAACTGTAACAATTCTGCAGATTTAATAAATAAAGGAGCGATTTTTGTCGCTCCTTTTTAGTTATGTCCACCATCTAAATTAATTAATGTCAGAGAGCCTTATTTCGCCACCCGCCAAGAAGAATTTCGATTTCATAGATTCCATACGTTGCATTGCCATGATCGGTATCGTGATGGAACATAGCGTTTATGTGGGGACTTATGTTTTTAAAGGGCTAAATACCAATCATTTGGTATACATGGGGCTTATCCAGCTGTCTAAGTTTGGTACCATTGCTTTTTTTTTGCTAGCCGGTTTTTTGATCGGTGACAAATTCAAAGATTATTCGCCATTAGTATATTTTAAGCGTAGGCTTTCCAACACCTTTAAGCCTTGGTTGCTTTGGTCGTTGGTTTTTCTATTTGCAATTTTATTCAAAGAATGGGTGGTCATGCATCGTGATGCGACGTTCGATTATTTGGGAAGCTTGGAGCAGACACTCAAAATAGTTTATCTTTTTTCCAATTACTGGTTCATCATCAACTTCCTGATATGCATTGCTATTTTGCTCATTTTTAGGAAGTATTTGTATTCGAACTTTTTGGGCTTGGTATTGCTTGTCGCTTCGTTAACCTATAGTGTAAACATTTACTTCGAATGGTTTGAGCCTTTACATACGACTGCCATATTTGGCTTTGTCTTTTATTTATGGTTGGGCGCCAAACTGCATCAAAAATGGGATGTTGTTGAGAAAAGTATCCAGAATATCCCTCTTTTTATATTTTTAATAGCTTTTGGAGCCACTTTTGTGCTCTCGCTTAATGAAACAGCTTATCTATGGTCTATCAAAAGCACCGATCCCTATAATACCTTAAGGCTGAGTAATATCCTTTATTCGATGGCCAGCATTGCTTTGCTGCTCAAAATCAGGAATTTTGCCTTTGTGAAATACATCAAGCCCAGGGAAACTACTTTCGGTATCTACCTGATCCATTACATCTTTGTGTATAGCATACTGCCCGAGCTTTTCAGGCCACTCCATTTGCCAGAGGTAACCCAAATGAGCATCGGGATGATGCTGTTGTATGTAGCTATCCGATTTATATTGACCTATGGCATAACTTGGGCCTTGGTGAACATGTTGAGCCGGTCGAAAATTAAATGGGTGGTTGGCAGATAATTTGAGTTTTATCGTTAAATTGCATACCAACTTTTATGATGCAAAGCAAAATTACCGGTGGCGAAACAGAACTGCTGTTTAAAGCCAAAGTTCTCAACAAATACGATGTAAGCTATTACAGATGTAAGGATACGGGATTTATCCAAACCGAGGAGCCCTATTGGCTTGGGGAAGCCTATTCGTCGGCCATTACCAAGTTAGATATCGGCTTGGCTTCACGCAATGAGCAGCTGAGGGGATCGGTCATCCCGGTGCTTGAGAAGCACTTCAATACCAATGGCAAGTTTTTAGACTACGCCGGTGGGTACGGATTATTTACGCGCCTGATGCGCGATAAAGGCTTTGATTTTTATCATACGGATGCCTATTGCAAGAACATTTTTGCTGAATACTTCGACCTGTCTGATTTACCGGAGAATACCAAATTCGAGCTCTTGACGGCTTTTGAAGTTTTTGAGCACTTGCCCGATCCGGTGGCGGAAATAGCAAAGATCAGCCAATTTTCCGACCATATTCTGTTCAGCACCGTATTGCAGCCTTCAACGCCGTTAAATTCGGTAGATGATTGGTGGTATTTTATCCCAGAAACCGGTCAGCATGTTGCGCTCTATACCGAAAAGGCACTGGCAGCACTGGGTGAAAAATTTGGGTACAACTTTTATTCTGACGGTGTTGGAACGCATTTGTTTACCAAAAAAACATTCCATAAAAGCCCATTTGCCACAGAAAAGGAACCTTTTCTTATTCGTAAAATGAGAAAAGCCCTACGCAAATTCGATAAAAAGAAACACCCTGAAAAGGAAAGCCTTTTAATGAAGGATTGGAATTTTATCAAATCAAAGCTAGGCTAGCTTTGCAGCAGCGCCTTATAAACCTTTACGGTATTTTCTATGCAGCTTTGCATGGTGAAATGCGTAAGCCTTTCTTGCCCCTTCGCCCGGAGGTGGTTGGCATAGTTGGGTTCATTGATGATTTTTTCTACGGTAATTAATAGGCTCTCCGCGTTTGCCGGATCAAAATAGCCAGCTGCATCGCCACCAATTTCGGGCAAGCATGAAGATTGGCTGCAGGCAATCGGGCAATTGTTTCTGAAAGCCTCTAGCATGGGCAGGCCGAAACCTTCCTGCGACGAGGGGTAAACAAAAACCAAGGCACGTTGATAAAGCAATTTGAGCTCCTCGTCGGTGGCATTTAATTGGCGGCATTGCGCGCTAAGCCGCAGGTCCTCCAACAGCTCTTTTTCTTCGGTTGTGAACTCCCCACCCCCCGTGCAAAGCAGCATCAAGTTGCTGTCTTTATTCAGTAGCGGAGCCAGGGCCTTGGCCATCGGAGCAAAGTTCTTGTAATGGCTGCGTCCGCCTACAAAAAGTATAAAGCGTTCGGGAGTGTTGAGGCTGGCCGGACGGGCTTCTTCTTCGTTGGGCAGGCCATGGTATACCAAATGGGTTTTATCGGCATATTGCGGGTAAATGCGCAAAATTTCGTTTCGTGTATAGTTGGAAATGGCGATGATCGCTCCGGCCGCCTCCATCATTTGCTTTTTTTTCGAAATCACTTCTTTGGCATCGGCAAACATTTCGGGACTGTTTTCATAAATCATGTCGTGCACCGTAACCACCATGGGTTTGCGATTGTAGGCCAGCGAATAGGTATCGTAATAAGTGGCATGAAAAATATCGTAGTCGCCTTTTTTGAGTAAGGATTTGCTGTATTTTTTATTCCAATAATACCGCTTATGTGGCTTTCTGAGGAGCCACCTTCCCCAAAAATTATTCAGGAGCTGTTTGGTCTTGCTGATATAGTAGTTTTTGACGTAGAGCACCGCAATCTTTACGCTGAGCGATCGGTCTTTGTTCATCTCGCTGGCCAGATTGGCAAAATACCGCGAAATACCGCCATAACGCTGTTCGCTGAATATCTCGTGATCGAACAAAATCCTAATCATTCCTTTTTTTGGTTTTTATAGTCTATTTTTGAGGCAGATGCCTATTGGGCTAAAGATAGAAAAATGGCGACAAACAAACCTAAAATATCCATTATTACCATCAACTATAACAATGCCGAGGGGCTGGCTCAGACCATGCGATCTGTAACGGAGCAAAGCTACGATGCGATTGAATACATTGTTGTTGATGGCGCATCTACCGATGGAAGCGTTGCCGTTATGGATTCTTTTAAGCCGATGCTGGCGCATGCCCTTAGCGAAAAGGACGCGGGCATTTATAACGCCATGAACAAAGGCATCAAACTGGCTACTGGCGATTACCTGCTCTTTTTGAATAGTGGCGATAAACTGATCAGCCCTCGGATTATTGAAGAGGTAGTGGCGCAAGGTCTGCAGGCCGACTTGGTATATGGCGATTTGAAGTTCTTTGACCATGAAAAAGAATGGACCTGGAATTTGCCAGACCAGCTAACTTTTAGGTTTTTCTATGAGTCTACCCTGCCTCACCCCAGTACCTTCATCAAAAGGGAATTGTTTGATAAAGTAGGCTTGTATGACGAAGGGTTGAAAATAGTTTCCGATTGGAAGTTCTTTATGTTGGCTGTGGCCAGGCACAACTGTAGCTATCAGCATATCAATTGCCTGGTTTCTGCCTATAACTTTGATGGCATCAGCTCCAAGCCCGAAAATATGCAGGCCATCCAGCTCGAGCGGTCTAAGGTATTGGCTGCCGACTTTCCGTTGTTTTTGGCCGATTATGAAGAACTGGATCAGTTGAAAAAAGAGCTGAAAAAAATAAAGTATTTCATGAAGGTTCGAAAAGCCGTGAAAAAGATATTCAATCAAAAATAGCGCCTGCCTCATGAAGAAGAAAGTACTATTCATTACGCCAAGCTTAGACCGTACAGGATCGGAAATGCTGCTGTGGTACCTGATTACCAATTTGGATCCCCATAAGTTCGAACGCTATGTTTTTTCGTTGCGCGAAGGCGAACTTTTTCATCAACTCCCTAATGGCGTTAACAAAAGCGTTGCCTATAGGGTAGGCAAATGGTACCATAAGGCTTTTAGGGGCTTGCTCAAACTGTTTGGAACAGAACCCATCAGTTATCAGCTTAAACAAATCCAAAAACGATTTAAGGCAGATGTGTGGTATGCCAATACCATCCTTATTCCGCAGGCGCCCTTGGCCGCCAAAGCCATTGGGGTTAAAATGGCTACCCATTTTCACGAATTCATGTACGCCTATGGTTTCATCAAGTCGGATGCTTTTAGAGACATTGTTGAGCATTCGGATGCGCTGGTTGGTTGTTCGCCCCTGGTATGCGAAAAACTGGAAGCTTTAGGCCATCCCAAAGTACTGCTGCAGCACAGCTTCATCGATGCGCAAAAAATCAGGCCTAATGCGCAAAGGGTAGACGCATTAAGGCAGCAGCACGGAATAGCCCAAAATGATTTTGTATGGCTTATTTCGGGATCTATGGCCTACATGAAAGGCCTGGATCTGGTATTGGCCATTGCCGAATATTTCAAAGGCCAACCAGTGAAAATAATCTGGGTGGGTGGCGATCTGCATAACGGACTAGACTATTACGTTAAAACAGTGGCTGAGAAGCAAAATTGCCAGAACCTTATTTTTACCGGAGCCATTGCCGCAGATTATTACAATTATTTTGAACTGGCCAATGCCTATCTGTCGCTTTCGAGAGAAGAATGCCTGTCGCTGGCCATGCTCGAGGCCGCTTGTTTGGGCAAGCCAATCGTGAGCTTCGACACAGGCATTGCCAAAACCTTTGTAAAAGAAGGGATGGGTTTGGTGGTAGAAAGCTTTAACGTGGCCGACATGATCAAGGCGATGGAAGCCTTTTGGCAAAATCCTAGCTATAACGCGGAGTTGCTGAAAGAAGCCGCTGCCATTTACACGGTCGAACAACAGCTGCCAAATTTCGAACAGCTTTTGGCAAACTTAAGCCAATAATTGTTTGAGTTTATAGCCCCAAGCATATTTAAGCAGAAAATTGAACTTGCTTAGCTTCGATTTCTTTTGGATAAACAGCAGTTTGTCCTGATGCCTGTACATGAAAAAGAATAGCGAAAATGAAAAATACGACTTCATGCGCCGTTCCGTTAGCTGCAACAACCTGCTTTTAAAAGATTGAAAATTGTTATGCGGATAGGCTTCAAAAACCTGTAGGCGTTTATATTCCTTCTCGATCTGCAGCAGGGTGTTCCGTTTTTTTACCTGACCTCTATCTAGCCTTAGAATATTGGTGTTGGCTTGGGTATGTTGGCGGTATTTAACCAGGCAATCATCAATAAAGCCTATGTTGCCATTACAGGCTGCCATATACACGATCCACCAATCGTGAAAGGTGTTGGTGTCAAAAGTGCTGAAAAAAGAAAGCAATTCTTTCTTAAAAAGCATGGCATGGCCCGAAACGCAATTCTCCATCAGAAATATTCGAGAATCGCTACCAGCATAAAAATTCCTGATATCACTCATTTTGCGCCCCATGCCAACGCCTTCTTCGGTTATGAATTCCGAATTATGATAAAGCAGCAGGTTGTCTTTGATTTCGGCAACCATAAGACTGATTTTGTGCAGCTCCCAAATGTCGTCTTGGTCGGCCAAGGCAATCAGTTCACCTTGGCACAGCGAAATAGCCTTTTCAAAATTCTTGATGTAGCCCAGGTTTTTTTCGTTTTGGTAAACCTTAAAAAATGAGTAGCGCGCCTCGTAAGCCCTTAAAATTTCCAGGGTGCTGTCTTTAGAGCCATCGTCGAGCACCACGATTTCTAGGTTTGGATAGTCTTGTCCAACTAGGGTGTCTAACTGTTCGGCCAGGTATTTTTCGCCGTTGTAGGTGCATAAGGCAATGGAGACAAGCTGCATCGGCAATTAATCGTTAAAGGTTTGCATGTCGATCAATCGCTTGTACAAGCCGTTGTGGGCCATGAGTTCCTGGTGGGTGCCACTTTCGGCAATCTGACCCTTGTCTATCACCACAATTTTATCAGCTTGCTGAATGGTGCTTAAACGGTGGGCAATCACGATTGAAGTTCGGTTCTGCATGAGGTTGTTCAATGCCCCCTGAACCAGTTTTTCCGATTCCGTGTCAAGCGCCGAAGTTGCTTCGTCCAACAGCATGATCGGCGGGTTGGCCAATACAGCCCTGGCAATACAGATGCGTTGCCTTTGGCCTCCAGATAGCCTGTTGCCCCTGTCGCCCACGGTCGATTGGTAGCCTTGTTCGGTGTTCAAAATAAATTCGTGCGCGTTGGCAATCTTGGCCGCGGCAATAACTTCATCTTCGGTCGCATCGGGCTTGCCAAAAGCGATGTTGTTGAAGATGGTGTCGTTAAACAGAAACGATTCCTGGTTAACCGTACCCATTTGCGCCCTGATGCTTTCTACGGTCAGGTCTTGGTAAGGGTGACCATCTATTTTCAGTACGCCAGATTTAGGATCATGAAAGCGCGGGATCAGGTCCATCAGTGTACTTTTTCCGCCTCCTGAAGGTCCCACCAGCGCTATGGTTTTTCCTTTATCAATGCTTAGGCTAATGTTGTTGAGCACCTGTTTTTCGCCATAGCTGAAAGATACGTTTTCCAAAACAATGTCATTGCTAAATTGGCCAAGTGCTTTGGCATCGGGCTTATTTGTCAGATCG
>JBCNPG010000100.1:0-7954 GCA_039593445.1 Pedobacter sp. | reverse complement strand
TTCGCTAGCAGCAATTATCTTATAGCTGATGAACCAGTAAACTAATGATGACCTAACAAAGCCTTCCTATACAGCAAAAGCCCTGACATCCATCGGGGCTTTTTGCTATCAACTAACCTAAACTGTAATGATAAATACTAACCAAATATTTAACACCACAAAAGTAGGGCTGTAATGTTAAGAACCTGTGAAATCGGGATTATCTTAAGATTATTTAATATAGGAATCGCCAAAACTGTTTTTTCGTCGGATTTAACATTTTTTGGACAATAAATGCTAGGCTGTTGTGTTAAATTTATATATATTTAATATTACCGCAGTGTTAAGGCATTGAAAAGCAGAGTCCAACATATCGCATATAAGCTTCTCGTCATCATCGGGTTAGCGTTTTCTTTTGCAACCGCAAAAGCACAACGTCATAGCTTCGAATTTTATGAGAGCACCTTCAATTTTGAGGCCGATTCGACCATTGATATTCCTTTTCAAGCAACGCTGACCAACCAGTCGGTTAAAGATTTCTACTTTAAGGTAAATTCTGGCCATTATCAGGCGCTCGTTCAGGCCCTGCTCGATTACCGCGACAAATACAAACTGAACGATTGGCTCTACTATCAGCTGATCAGAAAAACCGCACAGGAAATCAGTCCAAAAGCCGAAAACTATGGACGTTACACCTTGTACAAATGGTTTTTAATGACCAAATCGGGTTACGATGCCAAAGTGGCTGTGGGCAACAACCAGATCATCTTCTACATCCGCAACAACGAAGACATTGCCGACATCCCCTATTTTATGGTAGACGACAAGAAGTACACCTGCCTCAACTACCACGATTACGGCAAGCTGTTTCAGCGGGAAGACACCTACAAGCCAGTAAATATTGCCATTCCGGAAGCCAGGGATGCTTTTAGCTACAAAGTAACCCGCATGCCCGAATTTAAGCCTGAAAACTATGTTGAGAAGCAAATTGCCTTCAACTATAAACATAAAGCCTACCACTTTAAAGTAAAGCTGAACAGCGAGGTCGATCAGATTTTCGCCAACTATCCGGGCGTAGACTTTGAAACCTATTTCAATATCCCGCTGAGCAGGGAAACCTACCAATCGCTCATCCCGATATTAAAGGAAAACCTCAAGGGCATGAACACCAAAAACGGTGTAGATTACCTGATGCGTTTTACACGTTATGCTTTTCTCTACGAAAACGACGAGGATAATTTCGGCAAGGAAAAACGCCTGTCGCCAGAGCAGACCTTATTGAACAAATACAGCGATTGCGACGACCGCGCGGCTTTATTTTTCTTTTTGGTGAAGGAAATCTACAACCTGCCCATGATTGCCATGCTCTACCCTACGCACATTACCATGGCCGTGCAGTTTGACAAGCCTGTGGGCAATGCCATTATCTATAACGGCAAATCGTACACCGTTTGCGAGCCTACGCCCCAGCAACAGAACCTGAAACTGGGCGAATTGTCGGCCAGCCTCAAAAACAAGCCTTACGAGGTTGTATACCATTATGATCCGCTGAACAGGTAGACACAAAAAAATCCGTCCCGAAATTAATCGGAACGGATTGAAATAAACAATTTAAATGTCGTCTTATTTTACCGCACCTGGCGTGTTGTAAGCTAATGATTGTGCATCAACTTCTGCCCAACCAGCTGCCCAGTTATCGGTACCGAAAGCACCTTTGTAAGCCAGAGGCGTAAAGAACGAGCCAGCTACTTTGGCGTTGGTGAATGAAGCACCGGTAGCGGCAACCGAACCAGCAGCCAAGGTAAAGTTCGCTGTACCTAGGGTTGCACCCGATCCGAAATCAGTTGCATACAGGTAAGGACTTGTAAACAAGTTAGCGGCAAAAAGAGTGTTTGCAAAAACGTTATCTGTACGAAGTTTAGCCTCTACTGTTGCCAATGCAGCAGTGTTGCTCATTTTCACTTCTTGTGTTCTTGTACCGTAAATCAAGTTGTTGGCAATAACCATCGAACCTGAGTTGAAGTTAGCCGTAGTTGAGTTTGCAGTTTGAACTGTCGTATCATCGATGTACAAGCCAATTGGGAAACCAGCGATCACCGAGTTCAGGATGCTGATTGAAGAGTTACGACGGATTTGCGCACCATTTTGATAGTTGGCATTGAAAGAGCCTGTAGCAGCCTTGCATGGGCCAATGATGGTAACGTTTGAGAATACCGCTGAAGTTTTAGGCGTTTGATCTGTACCAGTTGCATTATTGTCAGATTCGAAACCGTTTGAACCCGATTGGTCGGCCACGGTAGATACACGTTGAGCCAAAGCAAACTGCACATTACCCGAATAACCAAAATCTGTATCAAAATCGTCATCCCAAGTACCGATAGCCAATAAGTGCTTCGCATTTACCGTACCACCAAACCACTCGAAAGCATCGTCGCCAGAACGGTAAACCTGGATATAATCTAAAGTAGTACCATTACCTACGCCCCCCATGGTCAATCCGTTGATTTCGTTATCTACCGAATAAGCGATACCGGCAAACTCGATACGTACATATTTCATGGTACCAGAGTTATCTGCTGGATCTGTACCGCCATAATAGATATAGGCTTTTTCGTCTTTACCTGTAGGTTGTACCAAACCGCCTTCTATTTTAACATCCGTACCTTGGTTTACAGGGGCTTTACCCAAAAGGATTACGCCGCCCCAATCGCCTTGGCTACGTGCGCCAGCGGCTAAAGCCGAAGTAAATACAATTGGTTTATCAGCAGTACCTGTAGCGTTGATCTTCGCACCACGGGTGATGATCAAAGTACCTTTGGTAGCTTTATCGCCTTTAATGATTGTTCCTGGCTCAATGGTTAAAGTAGCGCCATTGCTTACGTAAACAAAGCCTTTTAACATATAGATTTTGCTTGCAGACCAAGTTGTGTTGGCCGAAATTTCGCCGCTCACTTCTACCACGTTGCCTGCAGCAGGTGTAGGCTCATCATCCACTACACTGTTTTTCTTACACGAGGTTGCGAATAAAACAACCGATAATGCCAATAATAAAATTTTGATTTTCATTTTCTAATTTTCTTTTTGAATAGTACAAAGAGATTGATTTAAGTTTGCTTTAGCGTTAACCGCACATTAACAATATGTTAAGTATTAAAACGAATAACTAAATGATAATGAGATATTTGTGCCTGGCTTGTAAGACATTACCGTCTCATCGCCACCGGCATTGGTATCGTATTTTTTGTTCTTGTTGTAATCGAAGTAAATGGTATTGCGCTGGTTTAGGATATCGCCTACGTTCAATTTGATCTCGCCCCTCGACTTGATGACCTTATAGCCCGCCTGGAAATCGATCACATCACGTGGAGCTTCCCAAGTGCTTGGGAAAATGATGCCACTCGCTTGGATAATCCTTCTGCCAATACGGTTATAAAGCACATTTAAACTCAATTTGTTGTTCAGTTCGGTGTGTTGCAAGCCTGCATTGATCACATAAGGCGATTGTCCAACCATTGGACGGGTTTTATCGATGTAATTTTGGTCGTCAGGGTTCTTGATCTTCGATTTTACCAAAGACACATTGGCATAAGCCGTTGTATTTTTAAGGAATTGGCCTCCGCCCATAAAACCCAGGTTCTTTCTCACCTCGAATTCCAATCCATAGCTGTAGGCCTTGGCGGTATTGAAATAGGAAATGTCTGGTGTTGACAATACATCGTAACGGTACGACTCGATGGCATTGTTAAAGTGCTTGTAGAAAGCCGATACCGAAAGGATCTCGCCTGCGCCCGGATAGATTTCGTACCTTAAATCGGCATTGTCGATCAAGGTCCTCTTCAAGTTAGGGTTACCCGCTTGGTTGGCCAACAATTCGTAATCATAATAAGAAGACAAAGTGAGCTCTCTAAATTCTGGCCTGGCCAAGGTACGGTAATACGAAGCCCTTAAATTGCTCTTTGCAGTTAGGCTGTAGGTCAGGTTAACCGATGGCAATACATCGAGTTGGGTATCGTCAACGTAGGTCTTTTTCACGTTAGACAACTGAACGTTGTAGTTTTCTACCCTCACGCCATATACCGCACGGAATTTTTCGCTGAACTTCTGATCCAACATGGCATAGCCATAATTAGTAAACGAATTGGCATCGTAGCTGTCAACATCGCTTCCGATTTCATTGAGTTTGTAAACGCCTGTTTGGATAAGCGAAGGCGAGAAGATCTGGTTAACTGGCAATGCCCTGATGCGCTGCATCTCGTCGGCATCGTTCGAGTGTAGTTCGGCTCCAATAAACCTGGCATTGAAAGTACGCTCGCGGTATTGCGAACCCAGTCCAGCCTTAAAGGTACTTGAAGCGTTGAACAATTTAACCGGCGTGCTGTAGTTTACATCGCCAGCGTAAATATTTTCGTTCAGGCTCGAAAACAAACGGGTATTTTCCTTGCCCAAAGAAGTAATATTGGCTTGGTAAGGCACGTTAGGATCGTTTTGCGCAGCCAAAGCCTTGGCATAATTGATCTTCAACTGGTTAGGCTGTTCGTTGGTTACGTTGCTAAATGAAGCCGACCATTTTAACTTGCTGTTTTGGCCACCTACTTGGTGCTCGCCTTCCAAGGTAGATTTCAATAAAGATTTCTGCATTACATCATAAGCATAAAACCTGTTGATGGTGGTAGAACCCTGGTTGATACCAGTACGTTCGGTATAGTTATCGTCGTAGTTTTTGTTGTAGATGTTTTTGAAACTGATCTTGTTCTTGCCAAAGCTATAGGCAAAGTTTGCCAAGGCGCCCAGGTTGGTCGAAAACTTATACTGGTTGTCGTTATAGTCATATACATAAAACGCGCGTTTTACATCTTCGCCAATGTTTTGCGAGTTGCGATAGGTTAGGGAAACCAAGGCGCCAAAACGGCTATCGTCTTTAAAGTGCTTCACTCTTCCCAAGCTAAACTGATAGTTTTGGCTAGGCAGGGCCGAATTGTTGTTGATGGTAAAATCATTTGGCAACGATTTCAAGGCACCGATATTTCTGGCTGGGGTTAAACCGCTCAGGATTTTGTTTCTCGAAGGAAAATTATCTGCCAGTTGCTTAGAGCCATCGTCAAAGCCCAAATAGTTCAGCGCGTTCTTGCTGGTGGCCAAAAAGTCTTTAAAAGTAGATTGGCTGTTGTAGCCATAGCCTACGCCAAAAGAAATAAAGTTATCGTCTGGAATATCCTTCGTGGTAATTTGAACGGCACCGCCTGCAAAATCGGCAGGAAGGTCGGGCGTTGCGGTTTTGCTGATGGTAATTTTATCGACCAAATTGGCAGGTACGATATCAAACGAGAAAGCCTTACGGTTAGGCTCGGTGCTCGGCAAGGTAGAATTGTCTAAGGTAGCGGTATTGTAACGATCGCTCAAGCCCCTTACCACCACAAATTTATTGTCTTGGATGGTTGCGCCACTCACGCGCCTCAAGGCCTCAGAAGTATTCTTATCTGGCGATTTTTTGATCTGGTCGCTCGAAATACCATCAGAAATTACAGAACTGTTTTTTTGCTGTGCATAGAGCGAATTGACCGACTCCTGTTTAAAGTTGGCGGTAATAACCACCTGCTTTAAGGTTTGCGAGCTGGCTTCTTCCATCACCACGTTTAGAGAAGTGGTTACCCCGCTCTTAACTTCCACATCGGTAATTCTCTTGGTGGCATAGCCCACGTAAGAAATTTCGATGGTATGCTTGCCTTCGGTAAGACCCGGAAGCACATATTTTCCGTCAACGTCGGTACCTACGCCTTTGGTAGTACCTGCCAGTTTCACCGAAACACCAATCAGTGTTTCACCTGTTTTCTTGTCTGATACGGTTCCTGAAATTTTGCCTGTTCCCTGCGCGAAAACGGCAGCACCCATTACCAAAAATAGCAATGTAAAAAGCGCTTTTTTAAGAGTTAATTGTGAGTTCAATTTGCCTGATTATTTGTTTAGGCAAAACTATTACCACAATGTTAGCTCTATGTTAGCGTCAAATTACCATTCGTTTATGCAAAGGTTAACTAATTGTTAAATGGCCGCCATATCAATATTTTAGCCCTACTTTTTTGCAAACAAAATGCAATAACCAAATCGGGCCGATTAACAAAAACTTAACATCATCTAAAAACGAGGGCTTTTTGCCCTCTATTTTATGGCCGATGAACTGGCCGATCCAAGCCACTACAAAAATGATGGCAAACACCAGCCAAGCTGCCGGCCCTCCGGCATCCTGCCAATGCTCCAGCTTAACAATGCCATAGCTCATCAGTCCGATTACCCAGATCATCAAAAAGAACAGCACCGGCGACAGGGTGAAATAATAGTACATGGCAAAGGCGATGAGGAACGAAGCCCAATTGAAATAACCATTGTACTGCCCTAAAAAATCCAAATGCGGAAATGGAATTTGCCATACCAAGCCCAATAGGCTGAATACGATTAAGGGAACACAGATCCAGTGGATCAGTTCGTTGGTATGGTTTTGGTGGCTCTCGCCATATTTATCAAAATAGATGTCGACCGGACGTTTAGCTAGTTTTTCCATGTTGCTTATTTTTTAACCAAGGCTTAGGATTAAGCCTATACAGCCATAAGGCTAATCAGCTCAATTTTTCGATGGTTTTAGTCTATAAAAATAAAAAAAGCGATAGACAAATCTACCGCTTTTTAAACAATTTAGCTTATTTGGAACAAGCAATTACTTGGCGAAAGCTACCGAACGGGTCTCTCTGATTACCGTTACCTTGATTTGGCCCGGGTAGGTCATCTCGGTTTGGATACGGTTAGAGATATCGGCCGCCAGCAATTCTGCCTGCTGGTCGGTTACCCTTTCGCTTTCTACCACTACCCTTAGCTCTCTACCTGCCTGGATGGCAAAGGTTTTTTCAACGCCTGGGTAAGAAAGTGCCAGCTCTTCCAATTCTTTTAAGCGTTTGATATAGCTTTCTACTACTTCGCGGCGTGCACCAGGACGTGCACCCGAAATCGAGTCGCAAGCCTGTACAATTGGCGAAATCATAGAAGTCATCTCGATTTCGTCGTGGTGGGCACCGATGGCGTTGCACACATCTGGATGTTCTTTGTATTTTTCGGCCAATTGCATCCCCAAAATGGCGTGTGGCAATTCCGGATTATCATCAGGCACTTTACCTATATCGTGCAGTAGGCCGGCGCGTTTAGCCAATTTGGCGTTCAGGCCCAACTCGGCAGCCATCGTGGCGCAGAAATTAGCTACCTCGCGCGAGTGGTGCAGCAGGTTTTGTCCGTAAGACGAGCGGTAACGCATACGGCCTACCATCCTGATCAGCTCAGGGTGAAGTCCATGGATACCCAAATCAATTACGGTACGTTCGCCGATCTCTACAATTTCGTCTTCAATTTGTTTCTTGGTTTTGGCTACCACTTCTTCGATACGGGCCGGGTGGATACGGCCATCGGTTACCAAGCGGTGCAGGGCCAAACGGGCAATCTCCCTTCTTACCGGATCGAAACCCGATAGGATAATGGCCTCTGGGGTATCGTCAACAATAATTTCGATACCAGTTGCCGCTTCCAAGGCACGGATATTCCTACCCTCCCTACCAATTACACGACCTTTGATTTCGTCGTTGTCGATGTGGAAGATCGATACCGAATTTTCGATGGCTGCTTCGGCCGCTGTACGCTGAATGGTTTGGATGATTATTTTGCGGGCCTCTTTGTTTGCTTTCTGCTTGGCCTCATCTATTATTTCCTGCTGTAAACCAAGGGCTTGTGTGTGAGCCTCTTGTTTTAAACTTTCAACGAGCTGTGCTTTCGCTTCTTCTGCAGTGAGAGCGGCCACTTTTTCCAGTCTGCGAATGTGCTCTTCCTGGTGTTTCTCTAGTTCTGTTCTTTTAAGATTAACAACTTCTATCTCTCTGTTCAGGTTTTCCTTGATCGCCTCGTTTTCTTTTAGTTGTTTATCAAGATTACCTTCTTTCTG
>JBCNPG010000010.1:0-14019 GCA_039593445.1 Pedobacter sp. | reverse complement strand
CTAACGTCGTCGCCGTCTTTGAGCGACTTGCGCAGTTCGGAAATACTCTGCGTGACGACGTGGCTGGTCACAACGTTCCGGGTCCAGACGTTTTCGATAAGCTCGTCCCGGCTAAGCATGTTGCTCAGGCAATACCATAGCTTGGCGGTAGCCGATAATTTTTTTGCCGTCTTGTTTCAGGTTCGGCAATTCTCTCGAGCGGCCGCCTGTAGCAATGATGATATGTTTTCCAGTTAGTTCCTGTTGGGTGCCGTCGTTGCCCTTAACCTCAACTTTTTGTCCGGGCTTAACTTTTCCGGTACCCATAATCACGTCGATCTTGTTCTTCTTCATCAAGAACTGGATGCCTTTGCTCATGCCATCGGCAACGCCGCGGCTGCGTTTAACAATGGCTGCGAAATCGGCCTTAGGCGCTGGTGCTTCGATGCCGTACTCGGCTGCATGGTTGATATATTCGAAAACTTGCGCGCTTTTAATAAGGGCTTTGGTTGGGATGCAACCCCAGTTAAGGCAAATACCACCTAATGATTCGCGTTCTACAATGGCAGTTTTCATGCCTAATTGCGAAGCTCTTATTGCAGTTACATATCCACCTGGACCGCTGCCTATAACAATTACATCGTAGTTCATCTGTTTGCTTTTTTTGTTTTTAATTATCAGATGGAGCCTTTGATGATTAAAATAATTACCGAAAATATTATGCTGCTAATTATTTTAACTATGCCGGGTTCATATCTTTTTAATAAAGGATTAACTTAAAATAATGGTCAAAATTAAAAAAAATGTTGGTTAAAATACGATTAACGACTGTGTTGCCACAAGCTTTTGACATTTCGGAGAAGCTTGGTGTAAAGTTTCAAAAAGAAACACAAAAGCTATAGGTTGTCAAAATGCTGAAAAACTGCTAGTTAAAGCTTGTTGGTTTGATGTTAAGTGTTGATAAGTTTTGGGATAATTAATAATAATTTAACATTGGAAATGTGCAGCTGTCGAAAATTAATATTTACATTTGTGGCGATATTTAACATATCATTAACAAAACGAAAAAAAATAAAAGAGTATGAAGAAATCTTTACTATTAAAGTTTGTAGTAATTGCGTTTGCTTTTGTGGGTTTGAGCGTTGTTGCCAATGCGCAGGTTACCACAACTTCAATGACCGGTACCATCAGAGATTCGAAAGAAACTTTGCCAGGTGCTAGCGTTAAAGCTACACACACGCCTACCGGTACGGTTTACGGCGTAATTACCAATGCCGATGGCCGCTATACCATTGGTGCCATGCGTGTAGGTGGACCTTACACCGTTGAAGTAAGCTTTGTGGGCTATAAACCACAAAAATTTGAAGATGTTTATGTGAAATTAGGTGAGCCTTTTGTACTTAACGTAACGCTTTCAGACAACAGTTCTACTTTGTCTACCGTTAACATTGTAGGTACAGGTAGCAACCCGATCTTAAACTCGAACAAGAGCGGTGCGAACACTGTTGTTAGCAGACAGCAAATCCAATCCTTGCCAACCATTACCCGTAGCGTAAACGATATTACCCGTTTAACGCCACAAGCCAATGGTACAGCTATTGGTGGCGGTAACTACCGTTCAAACAACTTTACGGTTGACGGTGCCAACTACAACAACCAATTTGGTATTGGTGCCAACATTCCGGCTGGCGGTTCTCCAATCTCTATCGACGCTTTGGAGCAGATCTCGATCAATGTAACCCCTTACGATGTTCGTCAGACAGGTTTCACCGGTGCTGCCGTAAACGCTGTTACACGTTCAGGTACAAATAAATTTTCGGGTAACATCTTCTATACCATGCGTGGTGATGATCAACAAGGTCGTAACATCGGGGATTACCACATTGCCAGTTTGCAGAACCTAGATGAGAAAAACTATGGTGCCAGCTTCGGTGGTCCGCTTATCAAGGACAAATTGTTTTTCTTTGTAAACGGTGAGATTAAAAAAACAAAAGCGCCAGGTTCAACCAGAATTGCGGCTACTCCGGCTCTACCTTACGGATCTTTATCTACAGTAACCAAAACTACTGCTGATTTCATGCAGACCGTAAGCTCTTACTTGGATGCTAAATACGGTTATAAAACTGGTCCTTATCAAAACTATGAGAACGTTAGCGACAATAAGAAATTTTTCGCCCGTTTGGACTGGAACATTGCTAAAGGTCATCACTTCAGCGTACGTTACAACCAGGTAGAAAGCCAAAGCCCAAGCCCTGCTAGTACTTCGGTTTCAGGATCTGCCGTAACAGGAAGCTTGTCTTATGGAAACGTAAGGTCTGGTAACAACCAAAATGCTGGTTTGCCTTTTGCAAATTCAAACTACTATCAAGCAGCTAACCTTTATTCAGGTACTGCCGAGTTGAACTCTCAGTTAGGTAGCAAATTTACCAATACGTTGCGTGCGGCCTATTCGCACCAAAATGATCCTAGAAACTCTGACAGTGCTCCATTCCCATTGGTAGATATCTTGGATAATACCCAAACTGGTACTTCAGCTGGTAACGTGTTAACTACTTTCGGTTATGAGCCATTTACCTATGGCAACTTGAGAGACGTTAAAACTTATACTTATAGCGATGAGTTGAGTGCTGCCCTAGGCAAACACAACTTGACTTTAGGTTTACAAGCCGAATTCAGTACAACTAAAAACGGTTTCCAACGTTTTGGAACCGGTTTTTATACTTTCAAATCATGGGATGACTTCGTGAATGGCGCAAGACCATTGCAATATTCAGTTACTTATCCATTAACCGCCGATGGTTCTCAAGCCTTCCCAAGCTTTAAATTCGCTCAATACTCTGCTTATTTGCAAGATGAATTTACAGTTACTGATCGTTTGAAATTAACTGCTGGTTTAAGGGTAGAGCAAGCAAGGTATCCAAGCATCGATGCCATCAGAACGCATCCTTTGGTAGCCGCGCAAACTTTTGCCAATGGCGCGACTGTGAACACTGGCGAGTTACCTGACAACAAAATTACTTACTCTCCACGTTTCGGTTTTAACTGGGATGTAAACGGCGATCGTTCGCTGCAAGTTAGGGGTGGTACTGGTATCTTCACAGGCCGTGTTCCTTTTGTATGGATTGTTTCGCAATCGGGTGATGCTGGTTTATTGCAATACACTCAAACTTATTCAGGTACTGCAGCTCCATTCTTCAACCCTAGCATTGCACCTAACTTGACTTCTCCAAAAGGAGCAGCTGGTACAACTATTCCAAGTACCATCAGTGCAATGTCTAAAGACTTGCGTTTCCCGCAAACTTGGAAATCAAGCTTAGCTATTGATGCCAAATTGCCTTGGGGCATCGTAGGTACCTTAGAAGGCATTTATGGAAAGGATCTTTACGCTGCTGTGGCCATGAACGTGAACTTGAAAGATCCAGCTCCATTGAATATTGCTGGTTATCCTGATAACAGGCCTTTCTATCCAAACTCAACCAACGGCCGTCAAGTGGTAAACACTACTTCTGCAGGTGTTCCTTCTGCAACTGGTACGCAAGCTGTTAACGTAATCAAAATGGGCAATGCCAAAGGCGGTTACAACTGGATGGCAACTGCACAGTTGAGCAAACAATTTAGCCAAGGCTTGTCGATGATGATTGCCTATACCCGTACCGATCAACGTAATTTTGGCGATGGTTCTGGCGATCAATTGTTAAATTTGTGGTCAATTCCTCAAACTTCAACCAATTCAAATATCCCAACTTTGAGCTATTCAAGCAACTTGAACCCTGACCGCTTAATTGCCTCGATCTCTTACAAAAAAGAGTTCTTGAAAAATTTAGCTACTTCGGTTTCATTGTTCTATGAAGGTTCGCAACAAGGTAGGTTCTCTTATACTTACTCGGCTGACTTTAACCGTGATGGCCAGGTAAACGATTTGATCTACATTCCAAGAGATCCATCTGAAATCACTTTCGTTCAAGTGCCTTCTAACTTGGTTACTTCTACAGTTGGTGGTGTAACTACTGTAAGACAGTATGCTAAAGCTTATACGCCACAAGAACAAAGCGATATTTTCTTTGCTTACATTAACCAAGATAAGTACCTAAGCAAACACAAAGGCGAGTACGCTCAACGCAACGGCGGAACTTCACCTTGGAGAAACCAATTCGATTTTAGATTGACCCAAGAAATATTCAAAAACTTTGGCAACTCTAAAAACTCAGTTCAATTTACTGCCGATATTTTCAACGTAGGCAACTTGTTGAACAGAAACTGGGGCAATGTTAACTTTGTAAACAATGCCGCTATTTTGGTTCCTCAAAACGTGAGTTCAATTAGCGCTACTACTAAGCCGACATTTATTATGGCTAGTAGCCAAGGCGATATCGTAAGAAGCACTTTTGGTACTTCTCAAACCATATCTTCTACTTTCTATGCTCAATTTGGTATCCGTTATAACTTTAACTAATACCACTTCATACATAAAAAAATCCCGCTGGCTTGCTAGCGGGATTTTTTTTGCTCTAAGCTTTCGTTAATCAATAATTTGTATCTTGTATCAAAACCCCAGACCATGGATCAGCAAATTATTAACCTGTACGATTCGTACACCCATAGCCGGTTGAGCAGGGCAGCGTTTATGAAAAAGCTGGCTATCTTAACAGGAAGCACGGCGCTGGCATTGAGCATGCTGCCCATGCTCGAAAACAACTACGCAAATGCAGCTGGCTTTCATAGCGATGAGATCAGTGTGGAGAACATCAGCTATGCAGGTGCTGATGGTGAAGTCAAAGCCGTATTGGCCAAGCCAAAAAACAAGAAGCATTTAGGAGGCGTCGTGGTCATTCATGAAAACAGGGGACTTAATCCGCATATCATCGATGTAACCAAACGCATGGCAGCCGAAGGTTTTCTCGCCTTGGGCATAGATGCGCTTTCTCCCTTTGGAGGAACGCCAGCTGATGAAGATAAAGGTCGCGAGCTGATTGGGAAACTGGATGCAGGCAAGAACCTGCAGAACTATCTGAAAGGATTGGATTACCTGAGAAAACATCGGGATGGCAACGGTAAAACTGCCTGTGTAGGATTTTGCTGGGGCGGCGGCCTAGCCAATAAACTGGCAGTTAACGATCCAAACCTGCAAGCTGCGGTAGCTTATTACGGTGCTCAGCCCAAGGCAGAAGACGTGCCTCAAATAAAAGCCAGTATCATGCTTCATTACGGCGGACTGGACGAACGCATCAACGCAGGTATCCCAGCTTATGAGCAAGCGCTAAAAGCCAACCACATCGATTATAAGCTTTACATTTACGATGGCGTAAATCATGCCTTCAACAACGATACTTCGCCAACTAGGTATAACGAAGCGGCCGCCAAACTGGCCTGGCAGCGAACCGTAGATTTGCTCAAGGCAAAAATTGGTTAATTTAGCTGCGCTTACTAACATAAAAAGCCCCGATTTTGTCGGGGCTTTTTCAATATCTTTTGGGTTAGTTGTAAACGAAAGTTCCCTTTTCGCTGGTTAAGGTCACCTGTTTCTGTTCGCCCTTCTCTACGCGACCAATAATTTGGGCATCGATGTTAAAGCTTTTTGAAATGGCAATCAGGTCTTCGGCAATGGCTGCTGGCGCATAAATTTCCATACGGTGGCCCATGTTGAATACCTTGTACATTTCTTTCCAATCGGTACCAGACTGTTCCTGGATCAATTTAAATAAGGGCGGAATAGGGAATAGGTTATCCTTAATTACGTGTATATCGTTATTGATGAAATGTAATACCTTGGTTTGTGCGCCACCGCTGCAGTGAACCAAGCCGTGAATGTCTTTTCTGTGTTGGTCTAGCATCTTTTTCAGTACCGGCGCATAGGTGCGGGTAGGAGAGAGCACCAATTTGCCTGCGGTTATGCTGTGTTGGTCGTCGATGGCTACCAAATCGGTTAATTTCTTGCCACCAGAAAATACGAGATCCAGAGGTACGGCAGGGTCGAAACTTTCGGGATAGTTGTTGGCTATCGATTTCTCAAATACATCATGGCGGGCAGAAGTCAATCCGTTAGAGCCCATGCCGCCATTATATTCGCTTTCGTAGCTGGCTTGGCCGTAAGAAGCCAGGCCGATAATCACATCACCAGCCTGGATATGATGGTTGCTGATTACGTCTTCGCGTTTCAGGCGACAGGTTACGGTCGAATCGACGATAATGGTCCTGACCAAATCACCCACATCGGCGGTTTCGCCACCAGTAGAATAAATGGAAATTCCCAATTCGCGCAACTCGGCTAAAATTTCTTCGGTGCCGTTGATGATGGCCGCAATCACTTCGCCCGGAATAAGATTCTTGTTGCGTCCAATGGTTGATGATAACAGGATATTATCGGTAGCGCCCACACAAATCAAGTCGTCCAAGTTCATGATGATGGCGTCTTGAGCAATCCCTTTCCATACCGAAATATCACCCGTCTCTTTCCAATAGGTATAAGCCAACGAAGATTTGGTGCCTGCGCCATCGGCATGCATGATGTTGCAGTAGCTTTCGTCGTTTCCTAAAATATCTGGAATGATTTTGCAGAATGCTTGCGGGAAAATTCCTTTGTCGATGTTTTTGATGGCATTGTGCACATCTTCTTTGGAGGCCGAAACGCCACGTTGGTTGTACCTGTTATCGCTCATGTTGCTGCAAAGATAGGGTTTTGGGCTGAAAGTCTAAAGGCTAAAGCGGCAAGAGAAAAGCTAGAAAAACAAGATTTCCAGTCATGATGAATAAAAAAAGCGCCCCGGATTTCGGAGCGCTTTAACCTTAAATGGAAAGTTCTATTTTAAGAAGAGTAATTCCCTGAATTTTGGCAATGGCCAAACGCTGTCGTCAACAATTTGCTCCAATTTATCAGTGTGGTAACGGATAGTGTCAAAGTAAACTTTAACTTTTTCGTCATAACCGATGGCTTTTTCGCGGCTGTCTTCGATGGTATTGGTTTTCTTGCGTTCTTCAAGCATGGTATCGATGCTCTTTTTAACGATGCCGATGTGCTCAGAAAGTTTTTCGATGATCGCCAATGGTGTTGCAATCGCTTCTTTGCTCAAACCTAGTTCTTTTAGGCCTTTGGCATTTTCGATCAAGGTGTTTTGGTAGGCGATAGCTGCAGGCAGGATTTGGCTGTTGGTTACTTCGCCCATTACCCTGGCCTCGATCTGTAGTTTTTTGTAGAAGCTTTCTAACAAAATCTCATGACGGGCATGCAATTCGCGTTTGCTGAAGATATTGGTTTTAACAAATAAATCGGTCGATTTGTCGCTTACGTAAGCATCCAAAGCCTTTGGCGTAGTTTTGATGTTCGACAAACCGCGTTTGGCAGCTTCGTCGGCCCATTCTTGGCTATAGCCATTGCCTTCGAAACGGATGTCTTTCGATTCTTTGATGTATCTTTTGATCACGGTTAGCAAAGCCACGTCTTTTTTGTCGCCTTTTTTGATCAATTTGTCAACGTCAACCTTGAATTTGGTCAATTGGTCTGCAACGATGGCATTTAATACCGTCATTGGGGCAGAAGAGTTGGCTGATGAACCTACCGCTCTCAATTCGAACTTGTTGCCGGTAAAGGCGAAAGGAGAAGTACGGTTGCGGTCAGTATTGTCTAATGAAATTTGAGGGATCTTAGGAATGCCCAACCAAAGTCCATTGTCTTCTTTGGTTTTTTTGCTGATGCGCGAATGCTCGATTTCGTCCAGGATCTCATCCAATTGCTGACCCAAGAAGATAGAAATGATTGCAGGAGGCGCTTCGTTGGCACCTAAACGGTGGTCGTTGCTTACCGAAGTAATGCTGGCTCTCAATAAATCAGCATGTTCGTGTACCGCTTTAATGGTGTTAACGAAGAAAGTCAAGAACATCAAGTTGTTTTTAGGCGTTTTGCCTGGAGCCAACAAGTTTTTGCCGGTGTCGGTAATCAGCGACCAGTTATTGTGCTTGCCCGAACCGTTGATGCCCGCATAAGGTTTCTCGTGCAACAATACTTTAAAGTTGTGTCTCAAGGCAACTTTGTCCATCAAATCCATCAATAATTGGTTATGGTCGATAGCCAAGTTGATTTCTTCGTAGATAGGCGCGCACTCAAATTGTGAAGGAGCTACCTCGTTGTGACGGGTTTTTAAAGGAATGCCCAATTTAAGCGCTTCGTTTTCGAAATCTACCATATAGGCATAAACGCGCTCAGGAATAGAACCGAAATAGTGGTCTTCTAGTTGTTGGCCTTTGGCAGACATGTGTCCGAATAAGGTACGGCCGGTTAGTACCAAGTCAGGACGTGCGTTGTAAAGTGCCAAGTCGACCAAGAAATATTCTTGCTCAATACCCAATGAAGCATTTACTTTGGTAATGCTTTTGTCGAAATATTGGCAAACATCAACTGCAGCCTTGTCCATGGCGGCCAGTGCCTTTAGCAATGGAGCTTTATAATCTAAAGCTTCGCCGGTGTAAGAAACAAATACAGTTGGGATGCAAAGCGTTTTGCCTGCTTTGCTTTCCATGATAAATGCAGGAGAAGAAGGGTCCCAAGCCGTGTAGCCACGGGCCTCGAACGTATTGCGGATACCACCGTTAGGGAAGCTTGAAGCATCTGGTTCTTGTTGTACCAATGCGCTGCCAGAAAACTTCTCGATCGCGCCGTCGCCGCTAGGCTCAAAAAACGAATCGTGTTTTTCGGCAGTTGAGCCCGTTAATGGCTGAAACCAGTGCGTATAGTGGGTAGCACCTTTGCCCATGGCCCAAGTTTTCATTGCCGACGCAATCTGATTGGCATCTTCCTGGTTGATAAGTTCTCCCTGACCAATAGATGCCATTAGTTTTTCGAAAACTTCTTTGGACAAGTAGTCCTTCATTTTTTTCTTGTCAAAAACATTTGAACCGAAAAATTCAGAAATTTTAGTAGAAGGGGCCTTAACTTCAGGTGATACTCTGGTTTGCGCCTCTTTTAGAGCAATAGTTCTTAGACTTTTCATGGATTAGTTTAAAATTTTGTTCAAAAATATATTTTTTAATCTGTTTTTTTCAATGAATTTTGATTTTAAGGCGATAAAAAATGTTAATTTTTATAAAAAGTTGGATTTTTTCTTCAAAATTTCTCGAAATTCATAGAATTTGATGTGGATAAATATTTTTAGACAGTCATGCCAAGTTTTTAAAAATTCACAAAGGCTCATTCTAAATTTCACAAGTCTGGCAGCAAAAAAAATATTTTCAAATGCTTTATGGAATTTTCATATAACTAACATCATAGTTGAAAAACCTAAAAGCTATGTTCAACAATTCATCAAATTTATACGGCAGCGAGTGGCTCGCTCTCGTATTCAACAACAGAAACAAAGACTATGGTGCCTACACCTTAAGGATGCAATCGGCAGGCATTTTGTTGAGGTCGTTTATGATTGTGGCGCCCTTGTTCGCCATGCTGTTTGTAGGGCCTATGATTTATGCTAAAATGTTCAAGCATGAGTCTAAAGAAATAGCGGATAAGGTTATTCCGGTAGAACTTTCGCAGCAACCCATTCATGAAATGAAGAAGGAAGAGCCGAAAAAAGAGGAGCCTGCAAAGGCCGAGCCTATCAAGGATCCGGCGCCTGTTAAATCGGTTAAGCTCACCAACAATATCAAAATAGTAGAGGAAACCATTGAAAATCCGCCAACAACCGCAGAGATTCAGCAGGCTGTAATCTCTAATACAACTCAGCAAGGTGAGGCCGGAAAGGCGAACGCAGTTGAACCAAGCACCCAAACGGGCGGAGGTGGCGGAAATGGAACAGAGGGCACTGTAGATAATGGCATCCATGAGATTTCAGAGATACAGGAATATCCAGAGTTTCCGGGTGGCATGACGGCCTGGGCTAAATTCATCCAAAAAAATCTAAGGTACCCTTATATGGCGCAAGAAGCCGGCATACAGGGAAAAGTATATGTGAGCTTTGTAATCGAAACCGATGGTTCTATCAGTAATGTGAACCTGGTCAAGGGCATTGGTGGCGGCTGTGATGAGGAAGCGATGCGTGTCATCAAAAAATCGCCAAAATGGAAAGCAGGTAGGCAAAATAGCCAAGCAGTTAGGGTACGCTATAATATGCCGATCAATTATACCATTACGCAATAGTTTGAGGCAACGCTCCAAGTATGCGCTAAAGGCGGTGAATATTTCATCGCCTTTTTTGTTTTAGGTCATCCATCTTTCATGCCACATTTGGAACTGCAGCAACAACCAAACCTTTTGTGCATTGTAGGCGGAGCCGTTGGCGTAAAAACCGGCCTTGATCTTTTGTACTTCCTTCAGGTTGAACAGGCCATGGCTTTTCAGTTTTTCGGCTGAAAGATAGATATCTATTAGTGGTTTGAAAGAAGTCTTGAGCCAGTTGGCCAAAGGTATGACAAAACCTTTTTGCGGTTTTTTGAGGTAGGTTGATGGGATGTATTTATTGGTGATTTTTTTAAGCAGGTATTTCTGCTCGCCATCCTTGATAAACCATTTCGAATCCAAGCTGGCCAAATAGTCGACAAGGTCTGTTTTGAGTATGGCATCACGGTTGTCAATTCCATAATGGGCAAAACACCGTTCGCTTTTAAACAGAATATTGTTGGGCAGGTAATTGTGCAGGTCGTAAATCAATAGGTCTTTGATGTTTTGCGCCTTCCGTTCTATGCCCTTGCTAGGCGCCTTGCTGGTATTGAGCAATTTGTTGATCTGGTGGTGCGTAAAACTGGCGTTGATTTCGAGGTACTTGGCCAGCAGGTTTTCCGCTTCTATTACTTCTTTGAGCTGGGGACGCGTTTTTTTGAGCAACCCCAGTACCAATTGCTTAACCAATCTTGGAATCTTTCTTTTTTGCAGTTGCTCAAATTGCAAGGCACGCGTATAGGTGCGGTAGCCACCAAAAAGCTCGTCGCCACCCTCGGCACTTAGCAGTACCTTATATTCTTTATTTACTTGCGATGCAATGAACATGAGCGGAATGGCGCCACTGTCGCCAATAGGCTCGTCGAAAGCTTCCGGTAGTTCTTTGAGGGTGATCCGAGCCTGGTTTTTGTCGAGGTATAATTCGTGGTGGTTGGTTTTGAGGTGCTCGGCAATTTTTCGGGCCTGAGGCACTTCGTCCAATTTTTCGTCCCTGAAGCCAAGCGTATAGGTTTTTATCCTTTTGTATTGGTTTTTCTGCAAAATGGCGGCGGTCGTGGCACTGTCATAGCCGCCACTTAACAAAACGCCTATAGGTACGTCGCCTATATTTCTTTTTAATATGGATTCGGTCAGCAATTCTTCGATTTTCGCCAGGATTTCTTCCTCGCTCTGCGCTTCGTTTGTGGCCTGCGGAGGCTTGCGCATGGTTAACGGACTATCGTAGCTGTTGCCGCTGTGGATATCAATCGTGGTAAGGATACCTTTTTTAAACTTATAGATCTGCTGGTAGATGGTTTCTTCGCCAACAAAGTAGCCATACCTGAAATAGGTGGCCAATGCATTTGGGCTGATTGCCTTTTCGATGATCGGATACTGAAGCAAGGCCCTGATTTCGGAGGCGAAAGCGTAGCAGCCTTTTTGCTTGAAATAATATAAGGGCTTGGCGCCGATTTCATCTTTGGCCAGCAGCAGCTGGTTTTGTTTCCTGTCGAGCAAGGCGAAGGCAAAGGAGCCGTCCAATTTTTCAAAAGCTTTGTAGCCCCATCGCTTGTAGCTTTCGAGGATAACCTCGGTATCGGTTAGCGTAGAAAAAGCAATGCCGTATTTGATCAGCGCTTCCCGCAATTCGAGGTAATTGTAAATGGTGCCGTTAAAAGTGATGCTGTAATTGCCACAGTTGGAGGTAAGAGGCTGTTGGCTTTTGGGATTCAGGTCTATGGTGGCCAGGCGCTCGTTGGCTAAGGCCAAGGTGTAGTGGGGTTTGGTATCGATAATGAAGCCATTTCCATTTCCGCCGCGATGGGCTATGGAGGCTGACGCTTTTCGGAGGTGCTGCTCCGTTAGGGTTCCGGTATGATCGATAAATCCTGTTATCCCGCACATACTTGTTTTCTATACAACTGGCGCAAAAATGCTAAAACTTATATCTGATTAGCGCCAAAGGCCTGGCAGGGCATGGCTTTGTTCGGTCCAAAGCTGCTCATCGCTTGATGATTTTGAACGTGTTCAAACATACAAATAATTGCTAAAATAATATCAGTTTTGGCAATGAAATCGCAATTTTTGATGTTTTTGACTAGGGGTACCAAGACTTGCCAACAAAAAAGCTATCCCTTTTTGGAGATAGCTCTTGGTATTTTATGGTTTATTTGCCTTGTTCTTCAATCCATTTTCTGGCATTTACAAAAGCTTCCATCCAAGGTGAAACCTCGTCTTGGCGTCCTTTTGGATAGTTGGCCCAATGCCATTGGAATAAGGAACGCTCAATGTGTGGCATCATCACCAAATGGCGCCCTGTCTCGTCGCAGAGCATGGCTGTGTTGTAGTCGGAGCCGTTGGGATTAGCCGGATAACTTTCATAACCATATTTAGATACGATGCGGTATTGAGATTCTTCGTAAGGCAACTGGAAACGGCCCTCGCCATGCGATACCCATACACCCAAGGTGCTGCCCGCCAATGAAGATAGCATAACCGAGTTGTTTTCCTGTATGGTTAAAGAGGTGAAAATGCTTTCGTGCTTGTGGCTTTCGTTATGCAGCATTTTTGGCTTTTCGCTGTGGTTGCTGTTAATGAGGCCCAATTCAATGAAAAGCTGACAGCCATTGCAGATGCCTACCGAAAGTGTGTCTTGGCGGTTAAAGAAATTAGCCAAAGCCACCCTTGCCTTTTCGTTGTACATGAATGCACCAGCCCATCCCTTGGCCGAGCCCAATACATCGGAATTAGAGAAGCCGCCAACGGCACCGATAAACTGGATGTCTTCCAGGGTTTCCCTGCCCGAGATCAAGTCGGTCATGTGTACATCTTTCACATCGAAACCTGCTAAATACATTGCATTGGCCAATTCGCGTTCAGAGTTGCTGCCTTTTTCGCGGATAACTGCTGCTTTCGGACGTGGCTTGCTCGAATCGATTACCGGTTTTTTGCCGGTAAAATGTGCAGGGAAGCTGTATTTTAAAGGTTGGTTTTTATAGTTGTCAAAACGCTCTTTTGCTTTTTTGGCGCCACTTTGCTTTTGGTCTAAAAGGTAAGAAGTCTTGAACCATACATCGCGCAGGTGGTTAATGTCAAAACTAAAGCTGGCGTTATGGTTGGTCAATTTCAAAGTGGCCTCGTTGCTTACTTCGCCAATTTTATGATAGTTTACGCCATTGGCTTTTAACAGGGTTTCTGCCTCGGCTGTTGCCTGAAATACCAAGCCGATGTTTTCGGCAAATAGCACTTTGGTGCTGTCTGCTTCGCCCAACGCCGTTAAATCAATGTTGGCGCCCAAATCACGGTCGGCAAAGCAAAGCTCTAACAGGGTCGTGATCAAACCTCCGCTACCAATATCGTGTCCGGCCTGGATCTGATCTTCCTTGATCAATTGCTGGATGGTATTGAAAGCATTGCTGAATTGTGCGGCATCTTTAACATCAGGCGTTGAGACGCCAATTTTATTCAGGATCTGTGCAAAAGAAGATCCTCCCAAATGATAGGCGTCATTAGAAAGGTTGATATAATAGATGGCACCGCCGTCTTTTTGCAAAACAGGTTCTACCACTTTGGTAATATCGTTGCAATTGCCTGCTGCCGAAATAATCACGGTTCCAGGGGCAATAACATCGCCGTCTTTGTATTTCTGTTTCATCGAAAGCGAATCTTTTCCGGTCGGAATATTGATCTGCAATTCGATGGCAAAGTCTGAACAGGCTTTTACGGCTTCATATAAACGGGCGTCTTCGCCCTCGTTTTTGCAGGCCCACATCCAGTTGGCCGAAAGCGAAACGCTTTTTAAGCCGTCTTTAAGCGGTGCCCAAACAATGTTTGAAAGGGATTCGGCAATGGCGTTTCTGCTGCCGGCACCGGCATCAATCAGGGCCGAAAGGGGCGAATGGCCAACCGAAGTGGCAATA
>JBCNPG010000001.1:0-19350 GCA_039593445.1 Pedobacter sp. | reverse complement strand
TCAGAAATGAGTGGCGAAAGCTCTAGCCGTACCGATTTGGGCATTCCAGATGTCCAACAAAGATTATTGAAAGCTTTGGTTAAAACCGGAAAGCCGGTAGTGCTGGTGCTCTTTGCCGGCAGACCAATGACCCTGGTATGGGAAAATGAAAACGTGCCTGCCATCCTAAATGTTTGGTTTGGTGGCATCCAGGCGGCCAACGGCATTGCCGATGTTTTATTTGGCAATGTAAATCCATCGGGTAAACTGCCGGTAACCTTCCCTCAAAACGTGGGTCAGCTGCCATTGTACTATGCGCACAAAAATACTGGACGTCCGTTAGAAGATGGCAAGTGGTTCCAAAAATTCCGTTCTAACTATTTAGATGTAAGCAACGATCCGCTCTATCCTTTCGGCTTTGGCTTAAGCTATACCACATTTGCCTATGGCGACTTGAAACTGAACACCAATATCCTAAAACCTGGCCAAAAAATAACCGCCAGCATTACCGTGAGCAATACCGGCAAATATGCAGGCGAAGAAGTGGTGCAGCTGTACATCCGCGATATGGTAGGCAGCAGCACCAGACCGGTAAAACTGCTCAAAGGCTTCCAAAAAATAAGCCTGCAGCCTGGCGAAAGCAAAACCGTAAGCTTTAACATAGGGGAAGACGCCCTGAAGTTTTACAACAGCGAGCTGAAGTATGTTGCCGAAGCCGGCGATTTCAAGGTATTTGTAGGACCGAACGTGAGAGATGTAAAAACAGCTGATTTCAAATTGGTAAAATAAATTCCGATGAAAAAACTAATCGCCTTATGTTGTTTTGCCCTAGCTTTTGTTCAAGCAAAAGCCCAAGATTTTTCACAATTCAAGAAGGAAATCCTGGTTCAGGGGGCAGACACTTTAAAATACAGGATTTTATATCCCGAGCATTTTGATCCCCAAAAAAAATACCCGATCGTATTCTTTTTGCACGGGCGTGGCGAAAGCGGCAACGACAATGAAAAACAACTGACCCATGGCGCTAAGATGTTCCTGGCTGATGATTTCAGGAAAAAATTCGAAGCGGTAGTTATTTTTCCGCAGTGTGCCGAAGAAAGCTATTGGGCCAATGTAGAGATCGAAGCCGTTAACACCAAACGTTTTTTCACCTTCGTAAAGGGCGGGAAGCCTACCCGGTCCATGTCGCTTTTGCTGCAACTAACCGATAAAATGGTTAAACAACCCTTTGCCAACAAAAACAAAATCTACGTAGGTGGCCTGTCAATGGGCGGTATGGGTACATTCGAAATCCTCAGGCGCAGACCTGCCATGTTTGCAGCGGCCTTTGCCATTTGTGGTGGCGACCATGTAGCCAATTCAAAACACTACAAAAACGTGCCTTTATGGATTTTCCATGGGGGCTTGGATGATGTAGTTTCTCCACAGTTTTCTTACGGCGTTTACCGGGAGCTTAAAAAGCTGGGACACGAACCCAAATTTACCATTTACCTCAAGGACAACCATAACAGCTGGGATAGTGCTTTTGCCGAACCCGAATTATTGCCTTGGCTTTTGAGTCAGCATAAATAGCAGCACCTTATCGGTTCAGAGCCCCGATAAGATACAGTTAAAAACAGAAGCCCCATCTGATTGCAAAATCGGTACGGGGCTTTTTGATGGACTTTGAAAAAATAAAAAAAGCCCCGACAAAATCGGGGCTTTCTTATTAATGAGTTTGCACCTATTCAGCCATGTTGTGGTAAACCGCCTGTACATCATCGTCTTCCTCCAGCTTGTCGATCAGTTTCATAACGTCTGCTGCCTGTTCTTCAGAAACCTGATGGTGCGAAAGCGCAATACGTTCCAATTTAGAGCTTTTCAGTTCGATGCCTTTTTCTTCCAAGGCTTTTTGTAGGGAACCAAAGCTCTCGAAAGCACCTTGGGCAACTACAATATCGTTTCCTTCTTCGTCAGCCTCTACATAAAGCTCCTCCAAACCCGCATCGATCAGTTCGAATTCCAGTTCTTCCAGGTCAAGATCGTCGGTTGGCACGAACCTAAAAATCGATTTGCGGCTAAAAACAAAATCCAAAGACCCTGTTTTGCCCAATGAACCATCGGTTTTATTGAAATAGCTGCGTACATTGGCCACAGTTCTGTTGGTGTTATCGGTTGCGGTTTCGATCAATACGGCAACACCGTGAGGCGCATAGCCTTCGTAAACAATTTCTTCATAGTTGGCCATCGATTTATCAGAAGCACGCTTAATGGCCGCATCTACCCTATCTTTTGGCATGTTCACTGCCTTGGCGTTTTGGATGGCCGTACGCAGGCGCGAGTTGGTTTCGGGGTGTGGGCCGCCTTCTTTTACCGCAATGACGATATCTTTACCAATACGCGTAAATTGAACAGCCATTTTGGCCCAACGCTTAAACTTTCTTTCTTTTCTAAATTCGAATGCTCTTCCCATTTTTTTAGTCTTGATTATGGAGATGTGAGATGTGAGACTTGAGATGCGAGGCTTGAGCGGAATTACCCTCTTGCCTTCTCCCCTCCACCTTCAACCTCGCTTATTTTTTCAGGTTTTTTAACATATCATCGGTCATTTTGGCCAGGTCAAATTCTGGCTTCCATAACCATTCTTTTTGTGCATAACTATCGTCTATGGACCTTGGCCAGCTGTCGGCAATGGCCTGACGCGGATCATTTTCGGTGTACGACAGTTTAAATTCAGGAATATGCTTGCGGATTTCTGTTGCCAGTACTTCCGGTGTAAAGCTTACGCCCGCAAAGTTGTAACTCGACCTGATACCGATATTCTCGGCCGGCGCATCCATCAATTCGATGGTGCCACGAATCGCATCGTCCATGTACATCATCGGCAATTCGGTAGTAGCCGATAAAAACGACGAATAGCTTCCTTTTTTCAGTGCCTCGTGAAAAATATGGACCGCATAATCGGTGGTACCACCACCTGGAGCTGCTTTCCAGCTGATCAATCCCGGATAACGGATGCTCCTCACATCCAAATTGTATTTTTGATGATAGTACTCGCACCAGCGCTCGCCCGCCAATTTGCTGATTCCATAAACGGTGTTCGGATCCATGGTACAATACTGAGGCGTATTGTCTTTCGGCGAATTCGGCCCGAAAACGGCAATCGAGCTTGGCCAATACACTTTCGCAGTTTTGTAAACCAAAGCCAGATCAAGCACGTTCAATAGGCCATTCATGTTCAGGTCCCAAGCCAATTTAGGATTTTGCTCGCCAGTGGCCGACAGCAAAGCCGCCAATAAATAAACCTGTTTCGGTTTATATTTTTCGAAAATCTCTTTCAGGATTTCCTTGTCTAAAACGTTTACAAATTCGAATGGCCCAGCATTTTTCAATTCATAATCTGGCCTTCTGATGTCACAGGCTACCACATTGTCGTTCCCATACGCCTTGCGCAAGGCAGTAACCAATTCGGTTCCGATTTGTCCGTTAGAACCTAGTACTAATATTTTTTCGTTCATTTTTAAAATAGGTATGGGTAGCAAAGGTAAAAAATTGCCGCAAACCTTGGCAACTGTTTAAAGTTATGTATCATAAAAATGTTCAGGAGCCTTTGGAGCAAGCAAAATCTCTTTTCACAACGTAGCGGTATTCAATTTTTTTAAGCATTCTACCTGCTTGTAAATTAATTTTTACAATGCCTGCATGGGTTCCAGAGTGGGGTCTAAGTGTATTTAGTACAATATATTATCTATAATCATTCTAAATAAAGTTAGCTATTCGTTGAGTTAACATATAATCAGTAATTTAAGTGCACAGAACCTTTAACCAAATACTTATGGACAGAAGAGAAGCCGTAAAAAGTGTTGCTTTCTTAATTGGTGGAGCCTTATCGGCAACAACCTTAGCAACCCTGTTCGACAGCTGCAATGAGCCGGGTAAAGACAGTGCGCACTTGTTCACTGCCGACCAGGAAAAACTTGTTACAGAACTGGCCGACATCATTATTCCAACCACCCCAAAATCGCCGGGCGCCAAAGCCGCCAATGTAGGTCCTTTCATCGTGATGATGGTAAAAGAATGCTATCCTGACGAGGCACAAAAAACTTTTGTGAAAGGCCTCGAAGATTTAGAAGACCGTTCTAAAAAAGAGTTCGGCAAATCTTTCCTTGCCTTATCAGTGAAAGACCGCGAACAATTGGTAACCAAAGTCCGCGACGAAACCGTAGCCGAACAGAAAGAAGATGGCGAAAAACAGAAGAAACTGGACGAGCAGTCTAAAGCATCAGATAAACAAGGCAACCCAATGACGGTTAAGGAAAAACCTCCGGGCAAATCCTATTTCTTTGCCATTGCCCGAGACCTGACCATGCTAGGATTCTTTACCTCAGAAATCGGAGCTACACAGGCCTACGAGTACGTGCAAATTCCGGGTCGCTATGATGGTTGCGTAGACCTTAAACCAGGCCAAAGGGTTTGGGCATAAACTTGATCTACCAGAAGTTCTGAACCAATTCGGCATGCCCATGCAAAGTGGCCAAGCTGAAAGAACTGAAAAACTACTGAAAACAAAACAACAAACAGATGAACTTAAATACAAAAGCTACCGCACAAAATACTTACGATGCCATTGTAGTAGGCTCGGGTATTAGCGGAGGTTGGGCGGCCAAAGAGCTGACCGAAAAAGGTTTAAAGGTATTGATGCTCGAAAGGGGCAGAAACATTGAACATATTAAGGATTACACCACGGCCATGAAAAAGCCATGGGAGTTTGAACACCGTGGCCGCCTAACCGAGGAGCAGAAAAGGACGCATCCTGTTCAAAAACGCGACTATCCTTATCAAGAATATAACGAAAGCTTCTGGGTAAACGACCTGGAGTGCCCTTACACCGAGGTTAAACGCTTCGATTGGTACCGTGGCTTCCACGTAGGTGGCAAATCGCTGATGTGGGGACGTCAGAGCTATCGTTTAAGCGACCTGAACTTTGAAGAAAATGCCAAAGACGGGCACGGCGTTGATTGGCCGATTCGTTACAAGGATATTGCGCCTTGGTACGATTATGTAGAAAAATTTGCGGGCATCAGTGGCCAGGCCGAAAACTATCCGCACTTTCCTGACGGGCATTTTCTGCCTCCAATGCAGATGAACTGCGTAGAAAAATCGGTAAAAGAACGCATTGAAAAAAAATACAACAAAAGCCGCATCATGACCATCGGCCGTACGGCAAACCTCACCGTTGAACACGGTGGCCGTGGCAGCTGCCAATACCGCAACCTGTGTAGCCGTGGCTGTCCGTTTGGGGCTTATTTCAGTACCCAATCGTCTACCCTGCCTGCGGCTGTGGCTACCGGCAATCTAACCTTGCGCCCTTTTTCTTTGGTAAACGAAATCATTTACGATAAAGAAACCCAAAAGGCAAAAGGCGTACGCGTGATCGATTCGGAAACCATGGAGCACCATGAATATTTTGCCAAAATCGTTTTTGTGAACGGCTCTACCCTGGGTACTACTTTCTTATTGTTGAACTCTACTTCTCCGGAGCACCCGAATGGATTGGGCAATGGCAGCGGCGAATTGGGCCACAACTTAATGGATCACCATTTCCGTTGCGGCGCATCGGGTACAGCCGAAGGTTTCGACGATAAATACACTTACGGCAAAAGAGCAAACGGCATTTATGTGCCACGTTATAGAAATATCGGCAACGATAAGCGCGATTACCTCCGCGGCTTCGGCTACCAAGGTGGCGCAGGCCGTTCAGGCTGGCATAAAGACATTGCCGAACTGGCTTTTGGTGGCGATTTCAAAGACCTGATTTCTACGCCGGGCATTTGGAGCATGGGCTTAGGCGGTTTCGGCGAAACACTGCCACGTCACGAAAACCGGGTGTATATCGACAAAACCAAAAAAGACAAATGGGGCCAGTACGTATTGGCCATCGATTGCGAATTTGGCGAAAACGAATACAAAATGCGTCAAGACATGATGAATGATGCAGCCGAAATGCTGGAAGATGCAGGCATTAAAGACGTAAAAACCTATGACAATGGCTCTGTACCGGGTATGGCTATCCACGAAATGGGAACAGCACGCATGGGCAAAGACCCTAAAACTTCGGTACTGAACAAATGGAACCAAATGCACGAAGTAAAAAATGTATTTGTAACCGATGGTTCATGCATGCCTTCTATTGCCTGCCAAAACCCTTCGCTAACTTTTATGGCATTAACCGCAAGAGCGGCTGATTATGCCGTAAGCGAATTAAAGAAAGGAAACATTTAATCAATAAAGGTAGAAGGTACAAAAGTTAAAGGTGTAAGGTTAAAAGTACCTACGCCTTTAACCTTAAATCTTACACCCCAAAATACTATGCAAAGCAAGATACGAATGGGTATGATTGGTGGCGGACGCAAGGCCTTTATTGGCGCAGTTCACCGCATGTCGGCCCAATTAGATGGATTAATAGAATTAAGCTGTGCGGCTTTGAGCTCCGACCCTAAGGTAGCTATCGAATCGGGCAGGGATCTGATGTTGCCGGCCAACAGGGTTTACGAAAGCTACGAGGAAATGATTGCCCGAGAAAAACAGCTGCCCGAAAACGAGCGCATGCATTTCGTAAGCATCGTTACCCCCAATAACGTCCATTTTGAACCCGCCATGCTGGCACTCGAAAATGGATTTCACGTCGTAATCGACAAACCCATTACCTTAACCTTAGCCGAAGCCAAGGCACTGAAGCAAAAAGCCGACGAAACCGGACTTTTCGTATGCCTAACTCATACCTATTCAGGCTATCCAATGGTGAAACAGGCCAGGGAGATGATCAAAAATGGCGCATTGGGCACCATTAGAAAAGTATGTGTCGAATATCCGCAAGGCTGGTTAAGCCAACCTGCGCACAATGACAACAAACAGGCAGCCTGGCGCGCCGATCCGGCTAAAAGCGGTATCAGCGGTTGTATGGCCGATGTAGGTACGCACGCCGCCCATTTGGCCGAATACATTTCTGGTCTGCAAATCACAAAAATCTGTGCCGACCTCCATATCGTTGTAAGTGGCCGTGCCCTCGACGACGATGGCAATGTATTGCTCAGGTTTAACAATGGAGCAAACGGCACCTTAATGGCTTCGCAAATTGCAGCAGGCGAAGAAAATGCCTTGAAGATCAAAATCTATGGCGAAAAGGGCGGCATGGAATGGCACCAGATGGAACCGAATAACCTCGTTGTGAAATGGCTGGATCAGCCGATGCAGGTTTACCGTACCGGCAATGCCTATGTAAGCGATATTGCCAAATTCAACACCAGAACACCATCGGGCCATCCCGAAGGCTATTTGGAAGCTTTCGCCAATATCTATAAGAATTTTGCGCTGGCACTGGCGGCCAAACTGGCTGGTGAAACCCCTAGCCCTTTTATGCTCGATTTTCCGGATGCCAACGATGGCGTAAGAGGAATGGCTTTCATAGAAAATGTAGTAGCCTCGAGCAAGTCAGACCAAAAATGGTACGATTTTAAAATTTAAACCCATGACAACCATACAAGGACCAGCCATATTTTTAGCCCAGTTCATTGGCGACGAAGCGCCTTTCAACTCGCTCGACAGCATATGCAAATGGGCGGCCAGCTTGGGTTTTAAAGGCATACAACTCCCAACGTTGGATACACGATTCATCGATTTGAAACTGGCGGCCGAAAGTAAGGCCTATGCCGACGAATTGAAGGCCAAAGTGGCTTCCCATGGCTTGGCCATTACCGAACTTTCTACACATTTGCAAGGACAGCTCGTAGCCGTAAATCCTGCTTACGATCAACTATTCGACGCTTTTGCCGCGCCAGAAGTCAGGAACAATCCGAAAGCCAGAACAGCATGGGCCATCCAGCAAATGAAATATGCCGCCAAGGCCTCGCAAAACCTGGGTTTAAATGCCCACGCTACTTTTAGCGGGTCGTTGCTTTGGCACACCTTTCATCCTTGGCCGCAGCGCCCCGAAGGTTTGGTAGAAGACGGATTTAGGGAATTAGCCAAACGCTGGTTGCCTATCCTCAACGAATTTGATAACTGCGGCGTAGATGTTTGCTACGAAATACATCCAGGCGAAGACCTTTTTGATGGCGAAACCTATGAAATGTTTCTGGATAAGGTAAACCAACACCCTAGGGCTTGCTTGCTGTACGATCCCTCGCATTTTGTATTGCAGCAATTAGATTATATCCAATACATCGACTTCTACCACGAACGCATCAAGGCATTCCATGTTAAAGATGCCGAGTTTAATCCTACGGGCAAACAGGGTACTTTTGGAGGTTATCAAAGCTGGGCCAATCGTGCTGGACGCTACCGTTCGCCAGGCGATGGGCAAGTTGATTTCAGACGCATTTTCAGCAAGCTGGCCCAATACGACTTTAAGGGTTGGGCCGTTATGGAATGGGAATGTTGCATCAAGGATTCTGAAACCGGCGCCCGTGAAGGAGCCGAATTCATCAAAAAACATATCATTCCGGTAACCACCAAGGCATTCGACGATTTTGCGGCCTCGGGTGGCGATACTGGTTTTAACCAAAAAATATTAGGCATTTAAACATCACTAAACGAATGAAAAAAACACTTTTATTTTTAAGCGCAATGGCTTTGTTTCTGGCAGCCTGTGGCGGTTCTAGCTCAGACGAATCATCAACAGCCAACACCGAAACTCCACCCCCTGCTGCGGCCAAACCGGCGATGGAGCCAGGCGAATTATTGATCGTAAAATCAGACTGCATTGGTTGCCACCACAAAGAAGACAAGCTTATCGGGCCAGCCTATCAGGAAATTGCAGCCAAATATCCAAATACACCTGAAACAGTAACAGCTTTAGCCGGAAAAATCATCAAGGGAAGCAAAGGCACTTGGGGCGCTGTTCCAATGACACCGCATCCTAAAATCAGCAATGACGATGCACAGCTGATGGTAAAATACATCTTATCGCTCAAGAAATAATCAAAACCTTAAAAAACTAAACTAATGGAAAAGGGAAAACAAGAAGCGGAATCACAGAGTAGACGTAATTTTATTAAGGCTGGAGCAATTGCTACGGCCGCTTTTATGATTGTGCCACGCCACGTTTTGGGTGGCAAGGGCTTTTTGGCGCCAAGCGATAGGCTGCTGGTTGCCGGCGTGGGCGTAGGTGGCAAGGGCCAAAGCGACATTGCGGCTTTCGCAGCCAGTGGCAAGGCCGATATCGCCTTCTTGTGCGATGTTGACGATCGCCGGGCAGCCAAAAGCGTTAAAGATTTTCCAAAAGCTAAGTACTACCGCGATTGGCGCGAAATGTACGAAAAGGAGTACAAAAACTTCGATGCGGTTTCGGTATCAACCCCCGACCATAACCACGCCATCCAAACCCTGGCCGCCATGCAACTGGGCAAGCACGTGTATGTGCAAAAACCCCTTACCCACGATATTTATGAAGCCCGTGTATTAACCGAAGCCGCTAAGAAATACAAGGTAGTGACCCAAATGGGCAACCAAGGCGCCTCTAACGATGGGCCAAGGCTCATGAAGGAATGGTATGATGCCGGCCTAATTGGCGATGTTCATACCGTTTACGCCTGGACCGACAGGCCGGTTTGGCCTCAAGGCATTGCCTGGTCTACCAACAAAGCCGAAGTTCCAAAGGAACTCGACTGGGATCTATGGCTAGGCACGGCCCCTTATAAAGATTATGTAAACAAATTGGTGCCTTTTAACTGGCGGGGCTGGTGGGATTATGGTACCGGTGCGCTCGGCGATATGGGTTGCCATCTTTTGGAAGCACCTTTTAGCGTATTGAACCTTAAATATGCTACCGAAGTACAGGCCAGCGTAGGTTCTGTTTACGTAGACGAGTTTCAGCGAGGCTATTTCCCAGAAAGTTGTCCGCCATCAAGCCACGTTACCCTCAAATTTCCTAAAACCAACAAAACCAGAGGCGATGTAACCGTACACTGGATGGATGGTGGCATTCAGCCAGAAAGGCCAGAAGAACTGCAAGCCAATGAGACTTTCGGCGACGGTGGCAATGGTACTTTATTTATCGGCACCAAAGGCAAAATGATGGCCAGCACCTATAGTGCTAATCCGCGTTTGTTGCCTTTATCCAAAAATGCGGATATCAAAGTACGGCCAAAATTTGCCCGCGTGCCTAACCAGGCCAATGGCCACTATGCGCAATGGGTAGAAGCCGCTATTGCAGGTTATGGCAAAAACGAGCTGAGTTCTCCTTTCGAAATTGCAGGTCCATTAACCGAAGCCTTGTTAATGGCCAATCTGGCCATCCGTGGCGCCGATATCCAAAGGAAAAATGCCGAAGGAAAAATCACCTATCCAGGCAGGTATACCAAACTGCTGTGGGACAATGACCAAATGAAGGTGACCAATTTCGACGACGTGAACCAATTTGTGAAAAGAGAATACCGCAAAGGCTGGACCTTGGGGGCTTAATCAATTTTAAACGTTTATACTAAAGATATTCTAACAGATGAACAAGTATCTATTATCAGCGGCGCTACTGTTGTCCATGGGCTACGGCGCAGCTGCCCAAACCGCCAAATTGCCTAAGGGCTTTAAATGGTTATTCGATGGCAAAACCACCTCAGGCTGGCATACTTATGGCAAAACTACGGTTGGCCAAGGCTGGAAAGCCGAAGACGGCGTGTTGCATTTCGATCCAAAAGCCAAGAACAAAGATGGTGGCGACATCGTGACCGATAAGGAATATTCAAATTTCCACTTGAGCCTCGAATGGAAAGTGGCTCCAAAATCGAATAGCGGCATTATTTTCTATGTGCATGAGGAATTACCAAAATACGGCCAAACCTATAGCACCGGACCAGAAATGCAGGTATTGGACAATGACGGTCATCCAGATGGAAAAATCACCAAGCACCGCGCCGGCGATTTGTACGACCTGGTTAAAAGTTCGTCAGAACCCGTAAAACCGGTTGGCGAATGGAACAAGGCCGAAATCATCAGCAACAAGGGAAAACTGACCTTTAAGCTGAATGGCGTTACCGTGGTGAATACTACGCTTTGGGACGACAACTGGACATCGCTGATTGCAGGAAGCAAATTTGCGAAATGGGAAGGCTTCGGCACTTTCAAAACCGGCAAAATCGCTTTGCAAGACCATGGAGATGAAGTATGGTATAGAAATATCATGATCAAAGAACTTTAAGCAGGCAAGGTGGAAGCTTTAAGGACAAGTTAAATCTTCCACCACCTACCCTTCTCCCCTCACCCTAAACTAACCAAACTAAACCAAATGAATACTACGACGAGATTTAAACTATCTTTCATGATGTTCCTGGAATTTTTTATCTGGGGCGCATGGTTTGTAACGATGGGCACTTACCTCGGTAAAAACCTCATGTCCAACGATGTCCAGATCGGCTCTGCCTACAGCACGCAGTCGCTCGGTGCAATTATAGCCCCATTTATTATCGGATTGATTGCCGACAAATTTTTTGCAGCGCAAAAGGTATTGGGCGTACTCCATTTGGCAGGTGGCGTATTGTTATGGCTGGCCGCAACCTCATTGAATTTCGATAGTTTCTTCCCATTCATTTTGGGCTATATGATTGCTTATATGCCAACCCTAGCCTTGGTCAACTCCATTTCATTCAAACAAATGAATGACCCGGGAAAAGAATTCCCTGCTATCCGTGTTTTCGGAACCATCGGCTGGATCGTTGCCGGCTTGGTTATTGGCTGGCTTAACTGGGAACAAAAAGGCGACCTCATTCTTACCTTCAAAATGGCTTCAGTGGCGTCGATTATCCTAGGCCTATTCAGTTTCGCCTTGCCTAATACACCACCGGCCAAAAAGAACGAAAAAACTACGTTCGGCGAAATCATCGGACTGGATGCCATTGGCCTTTTAGCCAACAGATCATACCTGCTGTTCTTTTTAGCCTCCGTAGCCATCTGTATACCACTGGCATTTTATTATAATTTCACCAATCCTTTTCTCAATGAAGTAGGCATGAAATCGGCGGCTGGTGTACAATCGCTTGGACAGGTATCAGAAACGGTCTTTATGATTTTAATGCCTTTGTTCTTTGTAAGGCTCGGCGTTAAAAAAATGCTGGCCATCGGCATGATTGCCTGGGTAGCCCGCTACCTATTCTTCGCCTTTGGCAATGCCGATTCTAATTATTGGATGCTTATTGCAGGCATTGTACTGCATGGTATTTGCTACGACTTCTTTTTCGTTACCGGGCAAATTTATACCGATAAACTAGCCGGCGAAAAATTCAAAAGTGCTGCCCAGGGCTTCATTACCTTGGCCACTTATGGCGTAGGCATGTTGGCCGGCTCATTTATTTCGGGTATTATCGTAAACAAATATGTGATTGCCAGCGGAGGCCACCATTGGTATGATATTTGGATTATCCCGGCAGGCATTGCCTTTGTGGTGTTTCTGCTGTTTGTTTTGCTATTCAGAGATAAAAACAAAGACGTAACCGAAGCCCAAAGTTAAAATCGATACCATCCCTGATATGAATTCTAGAAGATCCTTTATTAAACAAACCGGCCTGTTCATAGCAGGCACTGCCCTATTGCCTTCCTTACCCGCCTTGGCTTTTGCCAAGCCGAAAAAGGTGGCTGGACTACAACTCTACTCGCTCAGAGACCTCTTGCCAAAAGACGTGAAAGGCGTTATCAAGGCTGTGGCCGATGCGGGCTATGGCGAAGTAGAAACTTATGGCTACTCAAAAAGAGACAAATTTTGGGGGCTGGATGCCAAAGCTTTTGGCGATTTGCTGCAACAACACGGCTTGAAAGCCCCAAGCGGCCATTACGACATGGATGGCTTTATTGGTACCGGAAAAAGCGACGCGTTGCAAAGCTACATCGAAGCGGCCAACATACTCGGCGCTACCTATATAACCGTTCCTTATTTGGGCGACCACCTGCGAAAGGATTTGGACGGGTTTAAAAAGGTAGCAGCCCGCTTAAACGAAGCTGGCGCCTTGTGCAAAGCATCAGGACTGAAACTGGCCTACCACAACCACGATTTCGAATTCAAGAAATTTGGCGATACCACCGGCTATGAAGTGATGCTGAATGAAACCGATAAAAAACTGGTCGATTTTGAAATGGACCTATACTGGGTAGTCAGATCGGGAAATGATCCGCTCAAGCTTTTTGCTGCCCATCCTAAACGCTTTACCATGTGGCATGTAAAGGATATGGACAAAGCTAATCACGGTTTAAATACCGAGGTAGGCAAAGGCGCAATCGATTTTAAGGCCATTTTTGCACAAGCCAAACAATCGGGTGCCAAACATTTCTTTGTTGAGCACGAAACCAATTATCAGCCTAATGAATTGGCCTCTATCAAAACCAGTTGCGAATACCTAAAAGCAAATCTACTGTAGTAAAAGAAGATTGCTTACATACCAAAGCCCGGCCTTTGCTTAAATATTAAGTAGGCCGGGCTTTTGATTGAGTCAAACCCTAAGAATGTTCTTCGTTTTGTCGAGCCTCCGTAACCAGGTCTTTGATGGCCGACTTGCGTTTTTTAGGGGCTGGCTCTCCCACAAAATGTGGCACTGCAGTCTCGGCGGCCAGTTCTTCATGTTCTTCGCCTACAATCCGGCGCTTGAGGTTATCGTAACCATCGCGTACACCATTGCCCAGATTTTTAGCACCATTAGCAATACGTTTTCGCGATTCTTCGCCACTGGCCGGTGCAAACAAGATACCTAGCACTGCACCCGCAGCCAAACCTGCAACTAAAGCAACCGCCACTTGGGCATTATGATTTGATTTTTCGGCAAAAAGCCTAGAAACTAATTTTCCGTATTTCATAACAATTGTTTTTAAAAACAACAATAGCCTATGCCCTATTGTTTAAAATAACGTCAATTTGATCGGCAGCATTACAATTTTGGCTCCAGAACCCTACTATCAGTTGAGCTTGGCAGCCAATACACAAGCCCGCCTAAAGCTTTCGCGCCTGCCGTTTAGTGCAAAGGTATCAAATTGCACTACATAAATGCCAATGTTGCTTCGCTGTCCGTTGTCGTTCGTACCATCCCAGCTAAAGCTTCCCGAAGTAGCAATGCTGGTGTTTCGCTGCAGCTTACGAACCAAAACGCCTTTATCTGAATAAATACTCACACTGGCTAAACGTCCATTGCTTACAAAGCTGTAATCAATCTGTAATTGGTCTTCAAATCCATCACCATCGGGCGAAAATGTTTTGCTGCCCAAGGTTACGCTATTGGCAAGTATCTGGCTGTCTTCCTCCTGCGAATTGCGATAGGTTGGCGTAGCAAAACCCGCACTGGCCGCCGCCGATTTAAAATTGCCTGGTTCATCCGCGGGCCTAGCAAACGACACCCGTTCAAGCGAAACGCCATCAGCATTACGCAATAAAGCCAGATGCATATCCTCAAAATAATGCAATTGATCAATCAACTTTAAAGAACTTAACAAAAGTACCGTTCCCTTGTCATTGTTAAAGGCAGGCATGCTTGCCATCTTCACAAATTGTTCGGGAAAGTCGGCCTGATATTGCGTTTTTACTAGAACTGGATTAGTAGTCAGTACCCAATATGTTTTGGCCGGCATCAGTAAGGAAACATTACTTACATTCCTAACATTTACCGGATTGCCGTTTGCATCGGCATTGGCCAATTGCAGATTTTTTAAATCCAGCAATTGATCGGTTGCATTGTAAATCTCGATAAAATCGACACCGTCTTTTTTGGGATTCACCAAAATTTCGCTGATCAGGATATCCCCCTTTTGAAATTCGTAAGGCTGTACATAAATAAAATGGGCTTGGTTATTCTTTGTAATCGTATTCCCTTTCAGGTCTTTTACCCCGTTTACAGTTAAGGTATAATTATCCGTTGGCAAAGCCGAAGCATAAACCAACTGGTATACATTGGGCAAAGCGGTAGCCTTAACCAATATAGGACTGCCCAGATTAGTAATAGCGTAATTAGCGACAGCCAAGGCCGATCCACTTGTTAAACGCTCTGAAAAAACTGCCTCAATGGTTTTATCGTCAAGCGCTTTGGCGCTGAGCAACGATGGTGGCGTTAGATCAGGAGCCAGCTCTTCAACCTTAAAATCATCAAAAATAAAACCTTCCGACCGGGTAGCCGTGTATCGGCAAGAAACACCGAACCAATCGCCATACATATAGACCTTATCGGTAGCGCTGCCCTCCAAGCTGTAATTCGTACCGCCGGCAATATCGGTATACAGCTCCCATTGGCCCTCGTCAGTACGCGTTACCCTTACCCTGGCCAATAGCTTGTTAACTTCGGCACGCGACTTTGCCGGCCCATCAATGATCTTGGTTACCGATGTACCTGTTTGCCGATAGAGATCGTAGCTGTCGGCGCTCCCGTTTTCACCAATCTGTATAAAATAGCCATTTAAAGGGCCGTTTAAGTCCTGCTGGTCGGCTACCAAATAAATTCTGGCTTGATTAGACGTTGAAGGATCAAAATTCAGTTGGATAAAAAATTCCCATTTGGCATTTGTTACTTGCATACTGGGGACAGCCAACATAACCGTTTGTGCAACAGCACTTAACGAAGTCTGCAACTGATTTGCACTGTTTACCTTAAAGCCATTGGTTTGGCCACTCCAGGTTGGATTTGAAGTGAAGTTTCCGTCGGAGAAGTCGTCGGAAACCTGGCCGAATGCAAGTTTAGCACTCAGCATCATAAAAAAGAGCAAAGTTTTTCTCATATTTGGTAGATATTAGAAATCAATTAAATATAATTAAAAAAAAGATGAAATCCTTATGGTTTTATCGGCGTTAATTAGAAGCCGATCATCAAATCATAAAGGCTTCATCGCCATTAAAAACAAATTAAAAAAATGAAAGTTGCAGTAGTAGGTGCCACAGGACTAGTGGGCACTGTAATGTTAAAAGTATTGGAGGAAAGAAACTTCCCGTTAACCGAATTAATCCCAGTTGCCTCAGAGAAGAGCGTTGGTAAGTTAATTACGTTTAAGGGTAAGCAGTATCCAATCGTTAGCATGGATACTGCAATTGGCATGCGCCCGGATATCGCCTTGTTCTCTGCTGGCGGAAGCACTTCGCTAGAACACGCGCCACGTTTTAAGGAAGCTGGCACAACGGTAATCGACAACTCATCGGCATGGCGCATGGATCCGGCCATCAGGCTGGTCGTTCCGGAGGTAAATGCCAACGTACTTTCTATAGACGATAAAATCATTGCCAACCCGAACTGTTCAACCATTCAAATGGTGGTTGCCCTAAAACCATTGCACGATAAATACAAAATCAAAAGAGTAGTGGTGTCAACCTACCAATCGGTTACCGGAACAGGTGTAAAGGCGGTTGACCAAATGATGAACGAAAGAAAAGGCATCCATGATGGCCCAATGGCTTATGCCTACCCGATCGACCTGAACGTTATTCCGCAAATTGATGTATTTACCGAAAACGGCTATACCAAAGAGGAAATGAAGATGATTAACGAAACCCGTAAGATTATGGGCGACGATAGCATCCGCTTAACCGCTACTACCGTGCGCATTCCGGTAATGGGCGGGCACTCCGAATCGGTAAACATCGAGTTCGAAAATGAATTTGACGTAGCCGACGTGATGGCTCTGCTAGAAAAAACCGAGGGTATTGTGGTGGTTGATGATATTGCCAACCTCAAATATCCGATGCCTAAAGATGCCCATGAAAAAGACGAGGTATTTGTAGGCCGCATCCGCAGGGACGAATCAATGCCAAATACCTTAAACATGTGGATCGTTGCCGATAACCTGCGCAAAGGTGCCGCCACCAATGCGGTACAAATTGCCGAGTATCTGGTGAAAAAAGAGCTGATCTAATTGCTAGATTCAAATAGGGAAAGTGATGCTCAGGCATCACTTTTTTTGTTTCCCATCAACTTCTAATCTAAAAACTACATCATGATTAGCAGCAAAGCTATCCTTACTTCTTAACCTAATTCCATGAAAATATACAAAGCCATATTAGTTCTTTTACTTTGCTCAGTAAACACTTTTGCCCAAAGCACCGTTGCAAAACTTGAACAGGCCTACGCCAATCTGGTTAGCGACGATCAAGCCAAATATGCCATAGCTTCGCTTTGCGTACTGGATGCCCAAACTGGCAAAGTAATTTTTGCCAAGAACGAAAACATCGGGCTGGCCACAGCCTCAACGCTTAAAACCATTACTTCGGCAACGGCATTTAGCGTTTTAGGCAAAGACTTCAGGTATCAAACCGCCTTGGCCTACACCGGCAAAATTACTACCGACGGCACTTTGCAGGGCGATTTGGTAATCATAGGTAGTGGCGACCCCACGCTAGGCTCATGGCGCTACGAGCAGAGCAAGGAAAACGTGGTTTTGAGCCAATGGGTGAAGGCCATACGGGATGCTGGCATCAAAAAAATAGAGGGCTCGGTAATTGGCGACGATAGTTTGTTTGGCACCCAATCGATGCCCGAAGGCTGGATTTGGCAAGACATGGGCAACTATTATGGGGCAGGCACATCAGCATTGGCCTGGCGCGAAAACCAGTTCGACGTGCATTTAAAGCCTGGCACAGCCGTAGGGAGCGAAGTAAAAGTACTGAAAACCGTTCCTGCAATGCCTTACATCAACCTCATCAACGAATTAAAAACAGGCACAAATGGCTCTGGCGATAATGCCTACGCCTTTTTGCCTCCCTATAGTTATACCGCTTATTTACGTGGCACTTGGGGAATGGGCATTAGCAAAGTCGGCATTTCCTTGGCCCTGCCCGACCCTGCCTTTGATGCCGCCTACAGACTGCAAGACACTTTGCTAAGGCTCAACATCCAAGCTACAAAAGAAGCCACGACGGCGCGCAGGTTGGGACTAGAAAATAAAACCATAGCGCCTATTGCCCAAAAACTTGCCACGATCAGTTCGCCAGACCTGGGCGAAATTGTCTACTGGTTCAACAAAAAGAGCATCAATCTTTACGGCGAACAATTGTTAAAAACCATTGCTTGGAAGCTGGGAAAAACGCCAAGCACCAAAAACGGCGCAACTTCTGTTATTAATTTCTGGGCTGCCAAGGGCATAGATAAGAATGCGCTGAATATTTTAGACGGCAGCGGACTTTCGCCGGGCACCCGGGTTACCACCGCCGCCATGGCCAGCATTTTGTTTCAGGCACAAAAAGAAGATTGGTTTCCAGCCTACTACAATTCGCTACCCGAATATAACGGCATGAAAATCAAGAGTGGCACCATCAATGATGTATCGGCTTACGCAGGGTATTACACCGACAAGAACGGCAATAAATACATTGCAGTCATCAACATTAACAATTACAATGGCTCAGGCATCAGCAAAAAACTATTCAAAGTGCTGGATGCGCTAAAGTAACCAAAAGACCTGCAAAAAATAAGCTCTTGGCTGTAGGATCTAAACCAATAAACTATTACTATCTTCCATTTTCAAACGTCTTGATATGCAGTTCGAACTCCGGCCATTTCAACTGAGCGATTTGCGCAGCTTGGTTAAGCATGCCAACAATTACAACATTGCCAAAAACCTGAGCAATAAGTTCCCTTTTCCTTATACCCAAGACGACGGCATTGCCTTTATCAATTTGGCTTTATCGGCTACGCCACAAGAAATTTTCGCCATTGTGGTAAACGGAGAAATCGCAGGTTCGATTGGTGTACATCCGCAACAGGATTTCTATTGCAAAAATGCCGAAATGGGCTACTGGCTAGCCGAAGAATATTGGGGACAGGGCATTGTACCCGAAGCCGTAAAACTGATGCTGAGCTATGGATTCAGGACTTTTGATGTAACCCGGATATTTGCCCGCACTTTCGACACCAACATCAAATCGCAGCGCGTACTGGAAAAAGCAGGATTTAAACTGGAGGCAGAATTGGCAGGTACTTTTTACAAGAACGGAACGATTTACGACGAATTGATCTATGCCGTAAGAAAACCCTCACAACTGTAAATTCAAACTAGGTTTTTGCAAACTAGCAATCCCCATCTTTTCATTGTGGATGTTTTTGGGTAGATTAGTTCCTGTTGTTAGCATTCATCATCCCAAACAACAGTAGCTATGAACAACAACTTATCGCTCATCCTTAAGGCTGGCTTTTTGGTGGGCACTTTGGATATCTTGGCAGCATTCGCTAATTTCTATGCCAAAACGGGGAAAAACGTAGGCATTGTACTCCGATACATTGCCAGTGCGGTATTTGGCAAGGAAGCCATGAGCGGGGGCATTTTGATGGAGTTGGCAGGTCTTTTGTTCCATTACCTCATTGCATTGGCATTTACCGCTTTGTTTGCCCTACTCTACCCCAAACTGTGGCAATGGTTTAAAAACATATGGCTCATTGCCATTATATATGG